>JBGPMY010000058.1:0-8789 GCA_041487235.1 Dehalococcoidia bacterium | reverse complement strand
CCCACGCTCGCTCGTCGTCACATCGGCATCTTCGCGAAGGAATCTGGGGAGGGGTAGACACCGGCAGCAGGTCAGCCCGCCGCCTACGCCGCGAACAGCGCCTCCACGAACTGCCGGGGCTCGAACGGCGTTAGGTCCTGCGGCTTCTCGCCCGTCCCCACGAAGCGCACCGGCACCCGCAGCTGATCGCAGACCGAAAAGATGACGCCCCCTTTGGCCGTGCCGTCCAGCTTGGCAAGGACGATGCCGGTGACGCCCACGGCCTCCGTGAAGTACTTCGCCTGAGGCATCGCGTTCTGACCCGTCGTCGCGTCCAGCACCAGCAGCACCTCGTGTGGAGCGTCCGGGTACTTGCGCTGGATGATGCGGTTGACCTTGCGCAGCTCCTCCATCAGATTCGCCTTGGTGTGCAGGCGCCCCGCCGTGTCGATGATCAGGACGTCCGCGCCGCGCTTCTCGGCGGCCTGCAAGGCATCGAAGACGACGGCCCCCGGGTCTGCTCCCTGTTGGTGGGCGACAACGTCGACGCCGGTTCGCTGCCCCCACTGCTTGAGCTGCTCGATCGCCGCCGCCCTGAAGGTGTCCCCCGCTGCCAGTACCACTTTCTTGCCCTGGGCCTTATACGCGTGCGCCAGTTTGCCGATGCTCGTCGTCTTGCCCGTCCCGTTGACACCGACGACGAGGATCACCGCCGGCTTGGGAACGCCCTCGCTCCCGTTCGAACCTCTCGCCGTTTCCGAAGGCCAGATGCGACCGCGGCCCGTATCCACGTCCAGCACGCCGATCAGGTCATCCTTCAGTGCGCCCAGCGCCGCCTCTGGATCGCGGATGCTTTCTCGTTTCACCCGCTCCTTGACGTCTTCGATCACTCTGACGGTCGTCTCCACGCCCATATCGGCGGAGATCAGCGTCTCCTCCACCTCGTCCCACAGCTCGTCGCTCAGCCCTCGCCGGAACATGCCGCCGATGCGGCTGAACCACTTGCTGCGCGTCCGCTCCACACCTGTCCTGAGCATCGCCGAAGGGGCCTGCGCTACGTCCGCGGCCGGCGTTTCCTGCCCGCCTCCCGATCTGGGCGGCGCCTCAACGGAGGTTGGCGCCCCGGCATCAGCGCTGGCTATCCGGTGTGAGGGATCGGCGGCCGGCGCGCCGTCTTCGGCGGCCGGCGCATCGGTGTCCTTCTTGCGACGAAATAATGGCGCCATCTAGCATGATGATAGGGTGACCGCGTAACAGCGGGCAAGCGCCGCGTTGATCGCCATCAGCGTCGGAGTCGCGTGGCGCCTGCGGGGGCCGCGTGCGCCACGTCGTCCGTGGTTAGCGCGCGGCAAAATAAAACGCTTCCCGCGCGCCTGGCGGCTCTGGTTTCCAGGTCTCACCTGGGCTTCGGGTCGCCCTTCCGCTCGGTGAGTCCCTTCTTCCTGATCCGCTGGTTCGTGCGGGAAGCAAGGCCATTCTCTCCGGTATGGGATAGGCTGTCAAGGCGGTGATGGCGCTCTACGCCCTGTCCTAGTCACGCAATCGAGGCGAGCTGGCTATTTACTCTGTAGAACGCTCGGAAACAGGTCGATGAAGGCTGCAATCTCGTCCGTCCACAAATCCACATCCACTTATCCACGCCAGCGTCCCGGCCCGTCTCCCTACGGATTCATCGCGCCCTTCGGCCCCGCCCTCATCGCGTCATCAAGGATCCTCGGTAGCGCCTTCAAGAACCTGCTGCGCGGGAAGACGCGCTCGATCCCCGCCCGCTGAGCGGCCCTGAGGCTATCGACATCCACGTGCGGGCCGAAGGCGATCACTGTCGCCCCGCTAGCGCGACTGCTCGCCACTATTGCCGCCAGGTCCAGCCCGTCCATCCCCAGATCGACGACGATCAGGTCCGCGCCGCTATCCGCCAGGCGCGCCAGAGCCTCCTCCCCCGAGCTCACCGACGCCACTGTGGCCCCGATCCGCTTGGCGGCTTCCTCGATGCGCACCCCCACCAGCAACTCCGGCACTATAGCGATGATCTTCAAGCTCACTTGACTCCGCCCTACGAGTCGCTTTCCAGTTGAAAGCTGGCGCCCTCCAGCCCGCCGATCAGCTGGAAGGGCAGGTCCGCCGATCTGCGGGCCTCTCTAACCAGGCGGTCCAGCATCAAGTCGTCGTGGTCCGGGTCGTGGTGGAACGTCACCAGACGCTTCACTTCGGTGAGGGCGGCGAAGGCCAGCGCCTGCGGGATGGAGCTGTGTCCCCAGCCCACGTGCTCCAGGTACTCTTCTTCCGTGTACTGGGAGTCGTGCAGCAGCAGGTCCGCCCCCTCAGCCAAGTCGTACCCGGACATCCAGTCTGCCTCGCCTGGAAAGCTCCGCGCCCCCAGAGCTGGCTCGTGGTCCGCCAGATAGACGAAGCTCTTGCCCCCTTCGCTGATCCGGTAGCCCATTGTTGGCCCGGGGTGACAGACCAGCGCCGCCCGTATCGTGAGCCCCCCGACTTGGAAGCTCCCCTGCGGTACATCGTGCAGCGTCACCCGAGAGGGCAGGTCCCGCAGCTGCACTGGGAACAGCGGCGGCGACAGGTAGCGCCCGAGGCGCGAACGAAGGTCGAGCGTTGTGGACGATGGCCCCCAGATGTGCACCTCCAGCTCCGGCCGAAACAACGGGTGGAAGAACCCCAGTCCCTGGATGTGGTCCATGTGCAGGTGCGTCAACAGGACATCGACGCGTCGAATCTCCGGCCCCAGGGCGACGCCGAGGCGACGCATCCCCGTCCCGGCATCGAGCACCAGCAGCGCGCCGTCCCCGCCGCGCACCTCCACGCAGGCCGTGTTTCCCCCGTAGCGCGACGTCTCCGGCCCCGGGCTGGCCAGCGATCCTCGTGTGCCCCACAGTGTCACGTTCACCGTCTGGCCCCGGTTTCCGCCTGCGGATCGCGGATCTCCCAAAAGATGGCCACCACGCCCAGCTGCCGTCCCCCCTGGCCCTCAATGGGGAATGCGGTCACCTCCGCTAGCCTCCAGGAGCCGTTCAGCGCCACGTACCGCAGGCGCATGTGGGCCGGCCTCTGCTCTTTCAAGGCAATGCCGATGGGGAGGTCCTCTGGGGGAAGGGGCGATCCGTCTTCCGCCGTTGTCTTGAACATGCTGGGCACTTGCTCCAGCAGTATTTCGCCGGCCTCCTCGAAACGCTGTCCCAGCAGCGCTTCCGCCGGCTCGTTGTAGAACAGGAGCCTCCCCTCCGTGTCCATGAGCCAGACCGGCATAACAAGTTGGCTGGACCAATGCCGCGTCAGGATGATCTCCACTTCCTTTTGGGCGACGTGTGTGCCTGCCTTGTTGATCGTACCGCCGCCAGCCGGACGCGCGGGCGCCTGTCTGGTCTCAATCCTTCGCCCGGACGGACCGTCCTCCGTCTCCCAGAACAGAGCTACTGCTCCCAACAGCCTGCCGCCCTGGCCCTCCAGCGGGAACGCCGTCATCTCCGCCTTCCTCCAGACGCCGTCCAGCCCGCGGAACTGCCCTCTTTCATGTGCCGGTCGGCGCCGTCTCAGAGCGACCGCCAGCGGGAAGGCCGCGAGGACTATGGGCGATCCGTCTTCGGTGGCGATCTGGAAGATCTGGGAGAGCTCGTCGAGCGGCATCTCCCCCGCCTCATCGTAGCGGCGGCCCAGGAGCGCCTCCGCCGGCTCGTTGTAATACAGCAGGTTCCCGTCTTCGCCCGTCACCCAGACCGGCATCGCCAGGTAACTGGCCCACTGTCGCGTCAGGATCAGCTCAATCGCCTGCTGGGGCATAGATCATTCCCCTCGTGGCTCACGCATAGTTTGAGGGCGACACACAGGTGAGACTAAGACCGCACGCACCTCTGGTTCACAATTCTAACCGGAACCGCGTCCTGGTGTCAGGGCGCTCGGCCCCGTCAGCCCGCCGGCGGCCGGTCAGTTAGAGGAAGCGAGCTCCGCCGTCACGTCCGCCAGACGCATGGACAGCACGCGCGAGGCGGCGTCCGGCGCCATGGAGACGCCGTAAATGCTGTCCGCCATCTCTATCGTGCGCCGGTTGTGGGTGATGACGATGAACTGCGTCCGCTTGCCCAGCTCTTTCAGCGCCGCGGCGAAGCGCGCGACGTTAGCTTCGTCCAGCATGGCGTCGACCTCGTCCAGCACGCAGAAGGGAGAAGGGTTCGCCTGCAACAGCGCGAACAGCAGCGCCACGGCCGTCAGCGCCTTCTCGCCACCGGAGAGCTGCGCCAGGGTGCGGGTCCGCTTGCCGGGCGGCCGCGCCTCGATCTCCACCCCTGTGGTCGCCGGGTCCTTGGGGTCGCTTAGCGCCAGCCTGGCGTGCCCGCCCCCGAAGAACGCCTGGAAGTTCTCCTCGAACCCCAGCGCCACCTGGTCGAACGTCGTCTGGAAGCGCTTCCGCATCAAGCCAGTCAACTCCTCGATCGCCCGATGCAGCGACTTTTCTGCTTCCTCCAGGTCACGCACCTGGCCGGACAAGAAGTCGTGCCGCTCCCGCAGCGATTCATAGTCCACCTGCGCCTCGATGTTCACCGGTCCAAGGCCGCGGATCTGCGCCCGCAGCCCCTCGATGTCGTGTCCCAGCGCCTCCGCGTCTACGTGCGCTCCGCCGGCGATCGGCCGCAGCCCGCCGGGGCCCTCATCTGGCCCCTCCGCCGCCAGCCAGAACGGGACGCGCGTCGCCACACTCTCTGGCGAGATCACGTCGCCCTCCGCCGAAAGCGTCAGGCCGTCCTCGCCAATCCTGGCCCGCAGGGTCTCCGTCTCGGTCTGCCAGCGGCGCACCTCCGCCTCCGACTCCAGAACGCGCCGCTCCGCCTCAAACAGCCGGCCCTGGGAGCTGAGCACCTGCGAGTGCAGGTCCCTCTGCCTGGCCTCCAGGTGATGCGCTCCCTCCTCGCCCGGCTGCGCCCTTTCCAGGAGCGAGTCCAGATGGGCCTGCGCCTGCGCCAACTCCTTCTCGTCAGACGAGACCGTGGACTGCAGCGTCGTGAGCTCCATCTCCAGCCCGCGCATCTGCACTGTCTTGGCCGAGGCCTGAGCCTCCAGCCGCGCCAGCGCGGCCTGGCCGGTCTCCCGTTGCACCCCCAGCGAGCGATACTCCCCGTCGATGCGGGCCAAGGCAGCAGCCGCCTCGTTGACGGCGCGCTGCAGCGCCTCGCGCCGCTCATTTAGGAGACTGTTGCCGCGCTCCAAATACTTGGCTGTCTCCTGACACTCCTTCGCTTCGGCCAGCATCCGCTCCCGCTCCTGGCCCAGCCTCTCGGCTTCCAGCAGGGACGCACGCTGTTGCTCCCGCAGCCCCGCCTGCGAGCCGACAAGCCCCCGCAGCTCGCCCCGCAACTGGGCCAGCCTCTGCTGGCGCTGCGAGAGGGAGTCCTGCAGGCCCGTGCGCCGATCCAGCGTTTCCTCCGCCTCTCGCCCCAGCGACCCCAGCGCTGCCTCCGCTTGCCGCAGATGATCGCGAACGGAGTCCGCCTCTCGCTCTGTGACCGCCAGCGATCGCCCGATGCGGTCGATCTCCTTGGGTATCGATTCCAGGTCCCGCTCGTAACCCAGCACCAGCGGGCGGCTGGCCTGCGGCTGGCCGCCAGTAATGGCGCCGGAAGGGTGGAAGACGATCCCGTCCACCGTGACCAGAGTCCCCAGGCCGCGCTTCAACAGCCGGACCGCCACCGACGTGTCCTGCACCACTATCGTGCGCCCCAGCAGGGTGTTCACCAGCTTCTCATAGCGCGCCGGGTACTTCACCAGGCGGGCGGCCACGCCCAGCACGCCTTTCTCCCGCATCACGCTCAGCGGGTAGACCTGCTTCATGGTGTCTATGGGCAGCGCCGTGGTGCGAGGCCCTCTCTGGGTCACCAGCGACTGGATGGCGGCGACGGCGTCCGTCTGATGCTCGAAGACGAACGCCTCTAGCTGATCGTCCAGGGCGGCCGCTATCGCCTCCTCAAGGCCGCGGGGCACGCGGATGATCTCGTACACCGTGCCGCTGGCGCCCTCGACGCTGGCGGCGTCCTGCGGTTGGCTGACCTGCACCTGTTTCTGCGCATCGCCCAGCACGCTCAGGCGCGCCTCCAGACCTTCCAGCTTGCCACGTCGAGCGTTCTGGTTCGCCTCGATGCCGGCCAGCTGCTCGCGCAGGCGCTGCACGTCCAGCTCCAGTGTCTGCCGCCGCGCGCCGGTGTGCGAGACGTCAGCCAGCAGCTGCGTCTCCTGCGCGCGATGTCCCCGCAGCAGCGCCAGCTGCTCCGCCATCTGGTTCACCAGAGAGCGACGGCGCGTGTCGAGGCGCGACGCTTCCCGTTCGAACCCGCGCTCACTGTCAGTCAGGTGGCGTGAGCGCACCTTGAATTCCGCCGCCGAGGCCTCCAGCCGCCGGCCCTTGGCCACCTCGTCGGCGGCGCGGGTGTGGGCTTCGCGTAGCTCCTGCTCCTGCGTTGCCAGCTCCGTCTGCCGGGCCTCCAGCGCACGGCGCGCCTCCGTCACCGCGCTCTCCAGCTCAGCGCGATCGCCCTCTTCCCTGCCGAGCGCTGCGCCCGCCCGTTCGCGATCGGCCTCCACCGACTTTAGCTCCGCCTGAAGCTCCTGTTGCCGGGCATCCAGGATAGATTGACGTTCCCGGGCGACGGCCAGGCGCCTCTCCAGCTCCCGTGTGCGTTGGTCCAGCCTGTCTCGCTCCGCCGCGGTCGCGGCCGCCGCCTGACGCTGCTCTTCCAGCCGGGACGAGATGTCGGCCAGCTCCCGCTGGCAGGTCTCCAGCCCTACCCTGGCCTGGATGAACTCCGCCTGAGCCTGGTCGTGGGCGGCGCGAGCCACCGTTAGCGCCTCCTGCGCCCGCTCCCACTGGTGCTCGTAGTAGACCTGCAGCGCATGCGTAAGCTCTCTGGCCAGCCGCGCGTGCTCTCCCGCCCGCCTGGCCTGGCGCTCCAGCTGGCCCAGCCGCGGCGAGATCTCCTTCATCAGCAGCTTCACGCGCTCCACGTTCTCGTGCGTGCCGGCCAGCCGATCTCTGGCTTCTTCTATCTTGAGGCGGTACCGCTGGACGTCTGCCGCCTCTTCGATGAGCTGGCGGCGCTCTTCCGGGCGCAGGTTGAGGACGCTCTCCACCAAACCCTGCCCGATGATGGCGTAGGAGGCCTGGCTGGCCGTGGCCTTCATCAGCAGCGCCTGCAGCTCTCGCAGGCGGGCTTTCTTACCGTTGATAAAGTAGTCGCTGTCTCCCGAGCGCGAGCCGCGGCGGGCGATCACCACTTCGCGGATGTCCAAAGGCAGCCAGCCATCGGCGTTGTCCAGCGTGATCTTCACTTCAACCTTGTCGCCGCGCGGACGCTTGCCAGAGCCGGCGTAGATGATGTCATCCAGCTTGCGCGCGCTCAGCAGGCGGCCGGACTGTTCGCCGAGCACCCAGCGCAGGGCGTCTGCGATGTTGGACTTGCCGGAGCCGTTGGGCCCAACGATGGCCGTGATCCCCTGCCCGAACTCGAAGCCGGTGCGCGCGGCGAAGCTCTTGAAGCCGTGAAGGTCCAGCCGTTTGAGATACACTGCGAGACTTGTTAGTTCGTTGCCGCCAGGGTCTCCAGGGCCTGCCGGGCGGCGTTTAGCTCCGCCTGCTTCTTGCTGCGGCCCTGCCCTCGACCCATGACCTCGCTTCCCACCAGCACCTCCACCGTGAACAGCTTGGCGTGGTCTGGCCCCTCCGACGAAATGAGCCGGTATTGCGGTATCTGGCGCCAGCGGGTCTGCGCCACGTGCTGCAACTCCGAGTTGCTGTCCGCCGTCACCCCTTGCGCCGCGACCGCCTCCAGGTCCGGCTTCAGCAGCCGCAGAACCAGCTTGCGGGCGCGGGCCAGGCCGCCGTCCAGGAAGGCGGCGCCGATGAGCGCCTCCAGGGCGCCCGCCAGGTTGGATGGTCGCTTGCGTCCGCCGGAAAGCTCTTCGCCGCGGCCCAGAATCAAGTATTCGCCCAGCTCTATCCGCCCGGCAGCGTTGGCCAGCGCGTCCCAGCGCACCAGCAGCGCGCGAATCTGGCTCAGGTGCCCTTCGCTCAGTGTGGGGTAGTCCCGGTACAGCTTGTCGGAGATGATCAACCCCAGCACGGCATCGCCCAGGAACTCCAGCCGCTCGTTGGACTCAACCTCCTCGCCCGCTTCGTTGAGATACGAGCGGTGGTAGAGCGCGCGCTCCAGGAGCCTGGGGTCGCGGAACCCTATGCCCAGGGACTCGTCCAGCTCCCGGGCTGACTTTGGTCTCGTCATCGTCTGCTGTCTAACCATAGCGCAAAAATCGGCCCTCTGACAAAGAGAGCCGCCCGAAAGCGGCTCGTTGTTCGTCAGCTCAGCAGCCATCATATGGACGCCGCAGCCGCCTTGTCAAGAAACAACGTTACAATAAGGGCAGCCGATCATGAAAAACCCAAAGCTTATCGATAAATTGTTCGAGCGCCTGCCGCCGAAGGCCCATCACGCCCTTCTCCTGCTCCTGTCTCTGGCCCAGACTCAGAGCGCATCGGTGTACCTCGTCGGCGGCCCCGTGCGCGACCTCATCCTGGAACGCCCATCTCTCGATCTGGACCTCGCTGTCGAAGTCGACGCCATCGCCCTCGCCCGATCGCTGACGGCAAGGCTTGGCGCCTGGGTAACCGTCCACCCGGCCTTCGGCACAGCCGCCGTCAAGGGCGACGGCTTCGCCATCGACCTGGCCACAGCCCGTACCGAGACCTACGAACAGCCCGGCGCTCTGCCCACCGTTCGCCCCGGATCCATCGAGGACGACCTGCTGCGCCGCGACTT
>JBGPMY010000057.1:0-8902 GCA_041487235.1 Dehalococcoidia bacterium | reverse complement strand
GTGGTGTCGGACGCCCCGCGACCGAGTGTCGTGACCTCCATCTCCTCCGTGATCCCCTGGAAGCCGGCGACGATGACGATCCTGCCCGCTTCCAGCTCGCGCAGGATGCGCTGCGGGTTCAGGCTGGCGATGCGGGCGCGCCCGTGCCGGGTGTCCGTCCCGATCCCCGCCTGGGCGCCCGATAGCGCGACTGCCCGGCAGCCCATATGGTTGAGCGCCATCGAAAGCAGCGCCGAGGAGACGATCTCGCCGGTGGAGAGGAGCAGGTCCAGCTCGCGCGGCTCCGGCTCATCCGTCATCTGCCTGGCCAGCGCCATCAGCTCGTCCGTCGTGTCCCCCATCGCCGAGACGACGACCACGAGCCGGTCACCGGACTGGGCGCGTTTGATGATACGGCCCGCCACGACCGACTTGATCCGTTCCACGCCGCCAACGGAGGTGCCGCCGTATTTCTGGACGATGAGCGCCATCAGGAGGCCTCGATGCGGGCGACCTGCAGGTCGCCCCTACCGGCAGTGCGTGCCATCAGGATGCCTCCGCAACCTCGGCGCCCCTGTCCGTGGGCTGGGTGACGATGGTGCGGCCGGGCGTCTCTCTGGCACGGGCCGCCTCCAGCATCGCTTCCGCGATCCGCTCCTCGTTCGCTGTGGCGAGGGCGCAGATGGTGGAGCCGCCGCCGGAGAGGTAGGCGCAGTGCGCCCCGGCCGCCTTCGCCGCCTGGAAGATATCGAACATCGCCGGGAAGAGCTGCGAGCGCGCCGGCTGGTGCAGCCGGTCGTCCGTGGCGGCGTCCAACAGGTCGAAGCGGCCGCCCGCCAGCGCCGCGATCAGCAGCGCCGCGCGTCCGATGTTGTGCACGGCGTCCGCTCGCGAGAGGCTGGCCGGCAGCAGTTGGCGGCTTTCGCGGGTGGGCATGCGCAGCTCCGGCACGAACAGCACGGCGGAGAGGCCGGCCGGCAGTGGCGCAGCCGTGTGCAGGATTCGCTGGCCTTGCGTCACGCAGACCTGGAAGCCACCGAACAGCGCCGGCGCCACATTGTCGGCGTGCCCCTCCAGCTCCGTCCCCAGCGCCAGCAGAGCCTCGCGGTCCAGCGGCTCTCCCGAGAGGACGCTCGCAGCCAGCAGGCCGCCCACGCGGGCGACGGCGCTGGCGCCCAGTCCGCGGGCGATGGGGATGCTCCCCTGGTAGCGGGCGCTGAGTCCGGCTGGGACTCGCGCTCCCGCCTTCTCGAAGATAGCGCGCGCCGCCGCCAACGCCATACGGGCCATCGGTTCGGGCGGACGCCCGCCCGTCGGCGTGCCTTCGCTGGAGAGGGCGTCGCTGGACAAGGTGATGGTAGCCCACAGGTCCAGGGCCAGCCCCAGGCAGTCGAAGCCCGCGCCGAGATTAGCGCTGGTGGCGGGGACGCGAACAGTTACGGACCTGGAGGGCATCTGCGCAATCCTATCGGGGGTTCACGGCCATCGTAGCGCGGCGGCGTTCGGCCCGTCCAGACGCGACGGGGTGTTGGGGCGCGTCATGATGTGCCCCAACACCCTGCGCCCCTAGGGCAGCGGCAGCGAGGCGTGGTCCGTCACGCCGTAGGCGTAGCGGTACAGCGCGTAGTTCTCTAGCACGACGCTGACGTACGTGCGTGTCTCCGCGAAGTCGATGACCTCAAGAAAGGCGTCGGCGTCGCCGCCCGCGGCCGTCTGCCAGCGCGAGGCGTTGCCGGCCCCGCCGTTGTAGGCCGCCAGCGCGGCGGCCAGGTTCCCCTGAAACAGGTCCAACTGCGATTTCAGATAGTGGGCGCCGAAGCGCAGGCTGACCGTTGGTCTGAGCAGGTCGGTCTCTCGGAAGCCGGTCTCGTCCAACTGGACGGCGATCTCCTGCGCAGTGCTGGGGATAACCTGGGTCAGACCGAGAGCCCCAGCCGACGATGCCGCAGCCGGATCGTAGAAGCTCTCTTGCCGCACCAGCGCCAGCAGGAGCAGCGGCGAGAGGCCGGCGCCACTCGCTGCCTCGTTGATCGCTGACAGGAAGGGCGCCGGGTAAGCGAGCCGTAGGAGGTCGGGCGGGAGATCGGCGGTCCCGCTGGCTAAGGCCGATGCAGCCCGCGCCGCGAGCCGCGCCTGCCCCGATTCGCTCAGTGCTCGGGCCAGGCGGTACAGGCGCCAGGGCTGTCCAACCGCCTGCTCAATGAGCGCGTTGAACTCGACGCCGGCCTCTTGCTTGAGGCCGGACAGCGACAGCTCTTGGGCGCGCTGCCAGCCGTCGCCCGCGAAGAATGCGTCGCGGGCCTTCGCGTCCTCAGCCCCGAACGAGGCTGCCAACCACGCTTCAAGCGCGGCCCAATCCGGAGGTTTCGGCGAGAGAGAGCCGGGGTCCGCCGGCGCTCCGTCGCCGGTCGCCAGGGCGCGGGCCCGCAGGCCGTAGTAGTCCAGCGGCGCTGCCGAGGAGGCGGCGTCCATCTCCAGCTCCGCCGAAGCTTCGTCGCCCAGGGCCCGGTCTGCCTGGGCCAGCCAGAAGTGCGCCTGCGCCCGTGATGCAGCGCTGGGCGCCGTGACCAGGTATTCGCTCCACAGTGCGGCGCTGTCTGACGGCCGTCCCTGCCGGAAGCGAATGAGCCCGGCCCGAAACAGGCCATCGGCGACATGTTCAGACCCCGGGACGGCGTCCGCGATGGCGGCGTACTCGGCGGCCGCCTCCTCCAGCCGGCCCACCGATTCGAAGACGAGGCCGCGGTCCCAGTGCGCGGAGCCCAGGAGCGGGTCGGCTGTGCCCGCCAGCGCGCCGATGGCCGCGGCGTATTCGTTCAGAGCCTGGCCGGGGTCGCCGGCTCGCTCCGCCAGGATTCCCAGGTAGTAGTGCGCCTCTCCCTGCGCCCGCGGGTCTGCCAGCAGGGCGCGATAAGCGTCCTGTGCCTTGTCGTTTACGCGGTGTCGGAAGAGCACCAGTGCTCGCTCGCGCGGGGTGGTGGCGGGAACGGCGGCCAGCTGCGGCTCGTCCAGCGCCTGCAGCGCCCGCGAGTGCGAGGGGTACTCGACGATCAGCGAGTGCAGGGAGTCCTGATACGTCTGGGCGTCTCCGCTGCGGCGGGATAGCTGCGACAGTTGCCAGAGCGCCTCGGCCACGTCGGAGGCAGTCGGCGCGTCGGCAGCCAGCGTCTGGTCAGTGGCGGCGGCCGATGCCGCGTCTCCGTCAGCCTCCTGGTATCGCGCCAGGGCGAACATCGCGTCCGTCTTGGCTGGCGCGGGCAGCGAGGCCGTCAGCGCCAGATTCGTCTGCTCTATCGCCTGGCCGGAGTCGCCTTCCTGGCTGGCGATCTCCGCCAGCCGCAGATGGGCGTAGGGGGCCGCCGGCCCTGCCGAGTCGAGATAGGTCTCGAAGGCGTCCTTCGCCCCGTCTCGATCTCCCTGCGCCAGCCGGACGAAGCCCAGGAGGAGATACGCCCGCCGCTGCTGCTCCGGCGACAGTTTGGTGGCGATGAAGGCCTGCAGGTTTTGCGTCGCCGCCGTGAAGTCGCCCGTCTGATATTGAATGCGGGCCAGCGACCAGATCGCCTGCTGTTTCTGGTCAGCGTCCCCTCTCAGGGCCGCCGCCGAATAGATCTTGATCGCTTCGTCCGCCTCGCCCTCGGCGTAGAGCTTGTCCGCCAGTGGTAGGTCCGGCACTACATCCGCGGATACGGGCGAAACCGCCGGCGGTGGCGTCTGATCGGGCGCCCCGCCGCCGCCACACGCAGTCGTGAGAAGGGTGGCAAGAATAACCGCGCCCAGGGTGCGCGCGAGAGGCGATCTGAGGATGGACGTGTGAGCGCTGGTGGGTGACGGGCGGCCGCCGCGGGTGTTCGGGCCGGAAGTCAGATATCGCATCGGCGCCAGGCTGGAGCGGGCGCGCGCCCGTGGGGAATGGCTCCGGCAGGCTTCGTTGACACGCTTCGGAGGGCGATGTTACGCTACGATGGCGCGCGGGTCAATCCTTCTCCTCAGCGGGCGGCGGCCATGAACGTATTACGCTGCACAATCATCGCGGAATCAGGCGGCGTAAGCTTCGTTACCCACGGTGATGCCCTTCCCGCCCTTGTCGCCGCCTGCACTTCCAACCCCGGTACCATCGACGAACTGCTGGCGCGTGCGGAGGGGTACTACACGAACCTCTGCGATTACGTCTATTGCGGCCTGGCCGTCTTTGACGAGCACAACACGGCCGGCCATTACGAGGTGATTCACAAGGCACTCACTACTCTGCCCCGATACAAGCAGCCGGTGTTCCGCGTGGTGGATGATCTCACTAGAGAGGCCAGCCTCAGACCGGTGAAGGCGGGCGCCGTCATCTTCAACCTGAAGGCGAAGCGCATCGTCCAGATGGTCAACAGCTATCGCGAGATCCGGCGCACCGGGCATGGGCGCGTCTTCGACGGCAGCGGGCACACCGGCGCCGTTTTCAGCTACAGCCTGCCGGAGGAGTGGGCTCTGGTCCCGTAGCCGAGCCAAGAAACTTTTTCCACAGGGCCAGCGTTGTAAGAACTGGAATCCGGACGAGCCTGGAACATCAGAAGCCAACTAGCCGCAGAATGCCCACTCCAAACCGAAAGCTGAACCCGCTCCGCTGTTGATCCAGTCTCGTCTCAGACGCCGGCTTCCGGTTCCCGGCAATCCATCGCTACCGTCTGTAGCCTATTGGCGCCAGGCGGCAATAATGGCTGATGTTGTGGACGCAGTCTTCGTGTTTGAGTCAGGAGGCTCTGGTTGAGCGCGGACATCCCCTCGACGCCGCCGGCGCCGGCGGCGCCTATGCGGGCGCACCGGCGCTATAACCCCGTGCTCATCTTCGGCATCCCTATTTTCGCCGTGGCCGCCTTCTACCTGGCGCTGGTGGTGGTCACTCAGGTAGATAAAACCTTTCTGCCGGGCAATGAGCTGCCCAACGTCTTACCCTTCGGCGCTCGCCATGACCCGGAGTTCGCGAGTATTGAGCAGCGGATAAACATCCTGGTTATGGGCCTGGACCTGCGCCGGGACGAATCAGACGACACGCCGGGCCGCACGGACAGCATCTTCGTCCTCTCCATGGACCCTTATAGCAAGACCGCCGGCATCTTTTCCATTCCGCGGGATCTGCGGGTGGAGATTCCGAACGGGCGCGGTGGGTACACCCAGGACAGAATCAACACCGCGTACGAGCTGGGGCAGTACACATACAACGACTATCCCGGTGGCGGCCCCGGCCTGGCCAAGGACACCGTGGAGCACAACTTTGGCATCCCCATCGACCACTACGTCGTTCTCAACTTCAACAACTTCATCCAAATCGTCGATGACCTAGGCGGAGTGGACGTCAATGTCCCTGAGTACGCTTACGATCCGGCGTACAATGACTGCAATCGCTGCCCGTATTACTCGGTCGAGTTCGTGCCGGGCCCGCAGCACATGGACGGCGAAACAGCGCTAGCCTACGCCCGTATCCGCCACAGCGATAACGACTTCAAGCGCATAGAGCGACAACAGATCGTGATGCGGGCGGTAGCCCGGAAGGCGGCCGACCTGAAGATACTTCTGGACGACCCCATCGGGCTCTACAAGAAGTACAACGACTCGGTGAAGACGGACATTCGCGACACCAGAATCCCCGGCCTGGCCCTGCTCGGCCAGCAGATCGGCGTCGACAACATCCGCATGGAGTCGATCTCTAGCGCTACTTACCCGTGTCCGGCGGTCCAGTGCGGTAACGCGGCCATGCTGCTGGCTGATTGGAGCAAGGTGGAGGAGATAAAGAACAGGGTGTTCAGCGACGGACGCCTTCAGAGCGAGGCCGCCATCGTCAAGGTGGTCAACGGCACCGCGACTCCGGGCCTGGCGCAAGAGTTCGCCGCTTTCCTGCGCACGCAGGGGATACCGTCAGAGCAGATCTCCGTGGACGAATACGCTAACGGCGCGCTTTACAACAACACGCTGGTGGTAGACCTATCCGGCAAGACTCACACGGCCCAGAAGCTGGCCTCCTGGCTGGCGCTTGCGGAGACGCGGATCAAGAGGGCTGCCGATCCAGAGGCGGCCCAGTTCGGGGATCCGGCCGCGAATGTCGTCGTGGTGCTGGGGGCGGATGCGCGTGTGCCGCAGCTTCCTGCCGCTAGCGAGCCCGTATTGCCGGATTACACTGACTACGGTGCGGGTGACACGGCGACGCCGGACCAAGCGGCGGAGCCAGTTTTCCCCACGCCCGAGGCGACAGAGCCGCCGGTGGATGTCCAGGAGACTCCGGCGCCGGTGCCAACGCAGGGCCCCACGCCCGCTGAGACGAAGACCCCCGCTGCAGATACGACAACGGCCGGAGGCTGATGCAGCCCCCGGCCGCGACGCCCTTCCGCTGAAGGGCTAACTTTGCAGCTTAGCCCTGGGCGAACCAGGACTGCATCTGCATGAGGACGCCCATGTCACCGGTGAAGGTGAACTGGCCGCTCATGAAAGCGGTGGCGCCGTCCAACTCTCGCCGCATGATCTTCAGCCAGACGTCAGACGGCGAGTTGATGGTCACGGTTGGGCTGTCGGCCGTGCCCTCGGTCACTTCGCATTTGCCGTCGCCGACCTTCGCCGTGTAGTTGCCCGCCTCGGCGCCGGTAAAGTTGAACTGAATCGTGGCGTTAACGCCGGCTGCCTTCTCCGGCTGGAAGGCGCCGGGCATACCGGTCATGACCTCCTTGATAGAGTTGGGCAGTTGCTGCTCTTGGACCATGTTGACCTCCTTCTTTTAGCGTCTGCTAATCCAGAGCCAATCCGCTCGCTAGAATACCATCAAAGGTCAAGCCCGTCCATACCCTGAATCGACGCTTCTGACGCGAATAACCGGCTCGTATGGGGAGAGAGCTGCGGGCGTGCTGTTACGGCTTCGCCTTCTTGCGGCCGGCCGCCTTGCTCCGGGGAGAAGCTTTGCTGGTGCCCTTGGAGGGAGCGCTCTTGCGGCTGGGCGGCTTCTGAGCGGGAACCTGGATGGCCGCCACGGCGGCGTTGTACTTGAGGAGCAGCCTTGACTTACGCCGCGCCGCGTTGTTGGGGTGGATGACGCCCTTCTGGGCCGCCCGGTCTAAGGCGCTCAGCGCTGTACGCACCACCTCGCGAGCCGCCTCCCGATCGCCGCCGGCGATACCCTCGTTGGCGTGCTTGACGGCGGACTTCGTCGCGCTCCTGACAGCGCGATTGCGCAGGCGCTTCTTGACAGACTGGCGGTGGGCTTTTGCAGCTGATCGGGTAGCCAAATCTCCTCCTTGCCAGCGCCGCGAAGCCGGTACCGGCACGAATCATCTTATCGGGGCCGGGAGAGCTTTGTCTAGCAGAGGGACAGGCGCTGCTCCCCGGCAGACCGGCCGCTATAAGCGGTATACGCGCTGGGCCCAACCGACGACCCTTCGGCCGAACAGCCGCCAGCTGATGAGGACCAGGATGAGAGGCACCGTAAGCCAGGCCATGAGGACGCTTCCCGCGATGGCGACTGTTCCCAGGACGACCGCCGTGTCCTGGGAAGCGTCCCAGGACGTCTGCCACGCCTCCTCCGCCCAGCCCCGGTTTGCCTCCTGCACCACCGCGGCCGGGGGCGTCAGCTGCACCGTTATCGTTGCCAGATTCGTCAGATCGTTGAGCACGTTAATGCGGCCCTGAACCTGCTCTATCTCCAGTCGCACGGAGTTCAGCCTCTCCTGCACCGTCAAAATGTCGGGGATCGCCTCCGCCCTTCCCATCAGTTCTAGGTATCGCTGCTCGGTGGCCTGAAGGTTGCGAAGTCTGGCCTGCAAGTCGGTGTACTCTGCCGTTACCTCCGAAGCCTGGCTGGTCTCGGACTGCACTTCCTTGGCGATGCCTCTGAGCTGGCTCATAACACTGGAAAAGGCGTCCGCGGGCACTCGAACTGTGACGGTTGCCGTTTGTGTGCGACGCGAGGCGCCGCTATCCGGCGACTGCTGGTCCACGAACACGCTGGAGCCGGAAAGGTACCCGCCGGCCGTAGTGGCGATGGTGTCGACCTTCTGGACGGCGGCGCCCACGTCCTCTACCGAGAGCTCGAGCGTCGCCGTGCGCGTAATCTTGCGGTCGATGAGCGACGCCGATGACGGGTTTGAGCCAATAGCACCGGCGCCGACCGAATCGGCAGCGCGACCCAAGTTCTGGCTGCTGTCGCTGTTTCCGGCCGCCTGGGCGTCCGGAGCCGGCGGCGCTTGCAGAGCGTTGCTCCCTGGCTGATCGTCGGTAGAACCGCAACTCACCAACAGGGCAGCCGACAGCACAGCAGCGGCTATAACGATAAGCGCGTAACGAATCGACGGTCTTCTTCGCATGAGCCCTAGCCTCCCTACAATTGTTCCTCCTTCCTTTAGACGGATGGTGGCCCCGGAAAGTTTCCTTACCCCAGCCGCGCGATCGACGGCCTGACGCGCCCCCCTTCGATCTCCAGATAGCCGACGGTCCCCAGCCGGGCGCTCTGATGGTTGGGGAACGTGGGGCTGCCGGGGTTCACGATGAGCACGCCCTTCACCGTCGTGATCTCCGCCGCGTGCGTGCTGCCCCGCACGATGACGTTGACCGGCCCGCCGAAGTAGTGCGACATCAGCCCTTCCACCGTGCGTAACGGCGGCGCCTCCGGCAGCTGAAAGTCATGCACCAGTCCGATGCGCAGGCCGCCATCCACTACCAGCACCTTGCTCTCGGACAAGCGGGGGTCTTCGGGCGGCGTGCTGCGCTGCCAGCCGGTGTAGTCGCCGTTGCCGCTGACCGCCATCACCGGCGCCAGCTCCTCCAGCCAGTCGATCACCTCCGGCACCATCAGATCGCCGGCGTGCATGATCAGATCGACTCCGCGCAGGGCATCCATGATCTCGGGCCAGAGGCGCGGCGCCGCCACCGGAATGTGCGTGTCGGAGATCAGCCCGAT
>JBGPMY010000056.1:0-8960 GCA_041487235.1 Dehalococcoidia bacterium | reverse complement strand
GACCGTCTCGGCCTTCGCTCCGCCGAGCATCGCGCCGGCCTCACTCCGTATCAGGGCAATGGCGTCGGAGGCGTCCCGCGCCGTCGCCGCGTTGCCCGTCCCGATCGCCCAGACCGGCTCGTAGGCGATGACGAAGCCGTCCGGCATCTCTACGCGCTCAAGGCCCGCGCGCGTCTGTCGCAGCAGCACTTCCTGGGTGCGGCCCGACTGGCGCTCGTCTGCCGTCTCCCCAACGCACATGATGGGCTGCAGGCCGGCCGCCAGCGCCGCCTTCACCTTGCGGTTCACCATCTCGTCCGTCTCGCCGAAGCGGTGGCGTCGCTCGGAGTGCCCGATGATCACGTAGTCCACCAGCTCCGCCAGCATCTGCGGCCCGATCTCACCGGTCGCGGCCACGTCGTCCTCCCAGTGCACGTCCTGTGCCCCCAGTTTGACAGTGGACATTGAGAGCGCAACCTCCACCGTGGCCAGGTAGATGAACGGAGGGCAGACCACCTTCTCGATGCCATCGATCTCGTCGATGCGCTCCCGCAAGCCGGAGGCCAGCTTGTAGGCGCTCTCGAGCCGCATGTTGCACTTCCAGTTGCCGGCGATGACGGGCGTTCTCATCACGATGACCCTCTGACCCCTTGACCCTCTGGCCCTTCCTCACGCCCCATACTTCTTGAGGCGGCCGGCGTGGGCCAGCGCCAGCGGCAGCGCCTCCTTGGCCGGGAACGTCCCGAGCGAGCCCCGCTGTAGGGCCACCTCGTTGAAAGCGTCGCAGTCGTCGGCGCGGTTCCAGCGGGAGCGCAGCATGAACGGCACCGGGTGCCAGGAGTGCGCCGCCATCGTGGCCGGCGTGGAGTGGTCGCCGGTGACCATCAGCACGTCCGGCTCCAGCTCCACCAGCGCGTTGATGGCGGCGTCCACCTCCACCAGTTTGGCCACCTTGCGGTCGAAGTCGCCGTCCTCGCCGGCCGTGTCCGTGTGCTTGTAGTGCAGGAAGAAGTAGTCGAAGCGGCCCCAGTTCTCGCGTAGCGTGACGATGCTGTCTTCGATGGTCGGGCCCACCGGCAGCGCCTCCATGCCCACCAGCTTCGCCAGCCCCCGATACATGGGGTAATGGGCGATGGCGGCCGGTCGCAGCTTGAACACCTCCGCGAAACTCGGCCAGTCGGGCCGCTTGGCGAAGCCGCGCAGCAGGAGCATGTAGGCCGGCGACCGGCCCGCGAGTTTCACCTGCCCCCCGTCCACGAAGCGCCGCACCAGCGCCGCCGTCTTCTCCCCGGCCGGCGATGTGGCCGCCGCCGTCAGAGGCAGCGCGCCTTCAGCCTGCGGGTCCGTGTCGGCGATGGCGTCGGAGAGGGACGCCTTTCCGTTCGGTCTCAGGACCAGGACGAAGCGATGCTCCCGCACGGGTTCGACGAACAGCTGGACACCGTCCAGCCGCACCTTGCGCAGCTCCGCCACGATCTCCGCGCAGCGTTCCGTGCTGATCCGTCCGGCGCGGCGGTCAACGATGCGGCCGGCGTCGTCCACGGTGCAGAAGTTGCCGCGGGCGGCCACGTCGTCCGGCTGCAGGTCGAAGTCGACGCCGATGGCCTCCAGCACGCCACGGCCGATGTTGTAGACCAGCGGGTCGTAGCCGAAGAGGGCCAGGTGCCCTGGGCCGCTGCCCGGCGTCACGCCAGGAGCGACCGGTATAGTGAAGCCGCAGGCGCTTTCCTTAGCGATGCGGTCCAGGTGCGGCATGTACGCCGATTGCAGCTCCGTGCGCCCCGTCTCCGGGTGCGGCAGCCCGCCGAGGCCGTCCATCACGAACAGCACAATCTTGCTGTCGCTCTCCTGCGATAGCTGGCGGGCGAGGGCGAGGTCCATAGCGAGATGATTATCGGGGATCGGTGGTCGAGTCGCCACTGGCCGGAGATGGGTCAGGGGTAGTGCGCTGACCTACGGGCGTGTTCCCCCAACCCCAAAACCCTGTTGCATACGAACCTCACGGACGAGTTTCGCGGGCGCGTGCTAGCGCTCTACTCCATGGCCGGCGGCATCACGCCTTTCGGCAACCTGACGATGGGCGCCAGCGCCTCGCAGTTCGGGGTGCAGGCGTCGGTGGTGGCCTTCGCGCTGTTCGGGTTCGTGCTGGCCGCGGCGCTGGGCCTGGGCTCGGCGCGCGTGCGGCGGTTGTGAAATAGTCCGCAGGTGAGCCCAGGTTGGTCGCAGGTGAGAATGGTAGGGCGGGCGGGATTCGAACCCGCGATCTCCAGTTTATAAGACTGGTGCTTTGACCGCTAAGCTACCGCCCCTTGACACGTCAAGAACGGCTAGGCGATCTCTGCCAGGTCGTAGACTGGGACCTCCGCGGTTCTTGACGGCGGCTGCTCCCCGCGACCCAGCTTATGGATGATGTCGGCCGTTCTTGGGTCCAGTAGCAGCTCACTGCATTGACTGCAAACTAGTGCGGGTACATTCTCGAAAACGACGACCCGCTCGCCGAACGTGAAAGGGTACGTAACCCGCCGTTCCTGATACGTGTCGGACCCCATACAGGTCCGGCACTTCCGGATGCGGCTAGCGGCGCCTTCTGAAGTCAATCCACTTCGTTTTGTCCGGCTCATACACTGTCACCACTTCTACTAACGGTGGATAGCAGACCTGGATATGCAACGGCCGGCCAAGTTCAGTCCAGCCGAGGATCAGGCAACTGGCTCCCCTTTCGTCCTCGGGATAATCTTCGATGATTTCCGCATTCGCCGCAAGAATCGCTTGTTCGACCTCTTCTGGTGAGACGTCTCGTTCCTCAGACCGCTGGAATGAGTGAAACGTGAAGCCGTAATCTTTCGTCCTGACTGCCTCTTGGATAGCGTCGAGCAGACCACGCATCTCACGCGTCCAGCAACGCCGCCACGCCCGGCAGTTCCTTGCCCTCCAGGAACTCCAGCGAGGCGCCGCCGCCGGTGCTGACGTGCGAGAAGCGATCCCGGAAGCCGATCTGATCTACGACGGCCGCCGTCTCTCCGCCGCCCACGATGGTGGTAGCCCCTTCCAGGCCGGCGATGACCGCCGCCAGCCGGTGCGAGCCGTGCGCGAAGGGCGCCATCTCGGTGACGCCCATAGGGCCGTTCCAGACCACCGTCTTGCACCCCTGGAGAGCGCGCGCGAACACGTCGATCGTCGTCTCGCCCACGTCCATGATGCGCCAGCCGTCCGGCACGTCCTTGATCGAGACGCGCTTCGCCGGCGAGTCGGCCTCGAAGCGCTGGGCGACGATGACGTCCGCCGGCAGCAGAAGCTTGACGCCCCTCGATTGCGCGTGCTGCATGACCTGTCGCGCCGGTGCCAGGTAGTCGTCTTCGACGAGCGAATCGCCGACGCTGAAGCCTTCCGCTTTGAGGAAGGTATTGGCCATGCCGCCGCCGATGAGGAGCTTGTCGACGATCCCCAGGAGATGCTCCAGCGCCGCCATTTTTGTGCTGATCTTAGCCCCGCCGATGACCGCTGCGTAAGGGTGGTCGGGGTTGGTGGCCACCCTGCTCAGGTAATCGATCTCCCTCTCCATGAGGAAACCCGCCACGGCCGGAAGGTAGGCCGCCACGCCGGCCGTTGAGGCATGAGCGCGGTGCGCCGCAGCGAAGGCGTCGTTCACGTACACGTCGGCCAGGCTGGCCAGCGCCTTGGCGTAATCGGGATCGTTGGCCTCTTCCTCCGGGTGGAAACGCAGGTTCTCCAGCAGCAGCACCTCTCCCGGCTCCAGCGCCTGCGCCATCTCCTGCACGACGGGCCCGACGCAGCAGCCCGTCGTCTTCACCGGGTGATCGATCAGCTCGGCCAGCCGCCCGGCGACAGGCCAGAGGCTGAGCTTCGGGTCGCGCCCCTTGGGACGCCCGAGATGCGAGGCCAGGATCACCTTGGCGCCCTGCCTGCGCAGGTAGTCGATAGTGGGCAGCGTAGACCTGATGCGCGAGTCGTCCAGGACGCGGCCGGCCTCCGCGTCCAGCGGGACGTTGAAGTCCACGCGAACCAGCACGCGCTTGCCGGCGACGTCGATGTCGCGGACGGTCTTTTTCCTCACGCCTGTGCCTTGGCCGCGAACAGCTCCCACTCGCCCGGCACGCCCTTCAGGGCCTGCCGCCCGCGCGCATCGAACTCGATACCCGACCCCGCTACCAGGTCCTTCACCGTACTCGACACGAGCACCTCGCCCGGCCTGGCCTGAGCGACGACGCGCGCCGCGATGTGCACAGCGATCCCGCCTACGTCGTCGCCGAGCAGTTCGCATTCACCGCAATGTAGTCCCGCTTTCATTTCCATTCCAAGTTTCCTGATCTCTGCCCCAATGGACTGCGCGCAGCGGACGGCGCGCCCCGGTCCATCGAAGGTCGCCAGGAAACCATCACCGGTGCTCTTGATCGTTCGCCCGCGGAACCGGCTGATCTCCCGCTTCGCCAACTCGTTGTGCGTGTCGAGCAGATCCACCCATCGGCGGTCGCCGACCGACGCCAAACGGTCGGTGGAGCTTACGATATCGGTAAACATCACGGTGGCGAGCACCCGGTCCGGATCAGGTCCGCTACGTGTGCCGGTGAGGAACTCCTCGATCTCTTGGAGTACATCGTCGGCCGCCGTGAGGAACGGTACGTGGGCCTGGCCGGGGAGTTCAACGTATCTAGCTCCGGGAACCACGCGGGCCATGTAGCGACTCTGTTCGATGCTCACGACGAGATCGTTCTGGCGGTGGAGGATCAGGGTCGGCGCGGAAATCGCAGGTAGGACATGGCGAATGTCGATCTGGCCGTTCATCTCGAGCAGCGCCTTTACCATCCCCGGGCTCGCCGACAGCCGCTGGTAACGGGCCCACCACTCCGGGAACGTTGGGTCTGCCGCCAGTTCCGGCTCGAGGTCACGAAGGTAACCCTCCTGGCCCCAGTGGTCGAAAACCCAGGTTTGGATGGCCGAGTAGAAGTCCGGCGTAATCCCAAATGTCCAGTCAGGCGCCCACATCAGCCTAAGGAGCGCGGCATATGTGATCAGTGCTCGGGTCCGGCCCGGGTAAGTCGCGGCGAACAGGGCAGCGAAAGTGCCGCCCTCGGACACGCCGAAGAGCGCTGCTCGCTCCGAGCCGGTCGCGTCCATCACAGCGCGCACGTCGTCCATCCGGTCCTCGAGGGTCGGGGTGGACGACACGGGGTCTGACGCGCCTGTGCCCCGCTTGTCAAAGATGATCAGGCGGCTAAACGAGGCGAGCCTCTCGTAGAACCGGGCTATAGCGGGCCGCTCCCACATGTGCTCGACGTGGCTTATGAACCCGGGGGCGCAGACCAGATCGATAGGCCCCTCGCCTATGACCTGGTAGGCCACATTCACGTCTCCGGAGCGCGCGTATCTGGTCTCGGGCTTCATCTCGCCTCTACGCCCTACGCTGGCACCAGCTCCAACCGGGTAGCGGCGTGCTTCTGCACTTCTTCTCTGTCCCAAGGCATGGGATGGTAGTCCACGCGCCGCCACATGTCGATCATGTCGCCGTAGTGGCGGTCGCCCGGGTGCCCCGACTGGCCGGACGGAAGCACGCCCAGGCTGCGGTTGAAGTCTGCCAGGTCGATGATCTGACGCCAGCTGGCCGTGAAGCTGTTGACATCGTAGCCGTGGTACGGCGCGAAGGCGGCCTGCCACACGGTGTTGGCGTCGCCGCCCATGGGCACGGACGGCCGGTTGAACACGCGGTCCAGCGGTCGCACGGCGCTCAGCGGGTGGCGGAACCGCTGCCGGTGCAGGCGGCCCCACTGCCAGCGTGACACCTCGTCACCCAGCGTTGCTCGCAGCTCGGCGACGGCAGAGGCCAGGGACTCCTCCATCACCTCCTGCCACGTCTTGCCGGCGAACCAGTCCGGGCGAGTGCGCCTCTTCTCCATCAGCCAGGACGCGGCGACGTGGAAGAACATGCCGTGGGGCCTGACGGGATGTATCCCCTTGCCCATGTACAGGTCTGCCCACGATCCCAGCTTCTCCTCCAATGTCCGCCGCACCAGGTGCGTGAAGAACAGCTCGAACACGCAGGCCGCGACACTGTCCGGCGCCAGCACGTAGTCCCACGCCCGGAGGAACGTCTGGGCGCGCTGGCACCACTCGTTCGTGGCCCCCAGCTCCAGGATCAGCGGCGCCAGCTCCCGCGCTGGTATCGATAGCCGGTCACCGTGCATCGCCTTGAAATCGTCGGCTGACAGCTTCTCCTTCGCCTCCAGCATCTCGATAATGCGCTGCTGGCGCGGGCTATCGGCGTAGTTAGCGCTCAGGAAGTGCGGGTAGTCGTCGTCGGCGATCTTGTTGTTGGCGCTGGCGACCCAGTGCGTGGGCGGGTTGTAGGCTTGTGGCAACTCTTCGAAGGGGACGAATCCTGTCCACTCGTAGTCACCGGTCCAGCCTGGCGCCGGTACCGTGCCGGAGCCTTTCGACCGAGCCGGCACCAGGCCGCCCAGCTGATAGCCGATGTTGCCGTCCACGTCCGCGTAGGCGAAGTTCAGCGGCGGGAATGGCCACATACTGATCGCCGCCCTGAACTCGCTCCAGTCGCGGGCGCCCATGAGCATGAGCTGCGCCTGCGAATGACGAGCAGGCTCCAGAGCGATCGTCTTGAGCGCCAGGGTCCGCGTCTCGCCCTTGATGGCGGGGCTGACGACGGGGCCGTGCCTGGTGACCAGCACCTCCTCGATAATCGGTTTGGCCCGGCCGCGCACCTTGATCTCCTCGCGCACCGTCTCACCGTTGATCCATTTCCCCTTGTGCTTGTATTGGGAGGGGTTGTCCGGGTTGATCTGCTCCACGAACAGGTCGTCCCCGTCCACCAGCGCTGCGGTCATCCCCCAGGCGATACGCTCGTTGTGGCCGATGAGTATCCCCGGGATGCCCGGTGCTCCTACCCCGGCCGCCTTCAGTTCCGGCGAGTCCAGATGCGCCTCCCACCAGATGGCGGGCAGCGACAGGACGAGATGCGGGTCGTTAGCGA
This sequence comes from Dehalococcoidia bacterium, assembly GCA_041487235.1. Lineage (GTDB taxonomy): Bacteria > Chloroflexota > Dehalococcoidia > SM23-28-2 > RBG-16-64-32 > JBGPMY01. The sequence goes on along the minus strand of JBGPMY010000056.1, from coordinate 1,978 downwards.
GTAGAGGCTTCCCGGTGGTGGACTTCTCGCCGTCCACGGCCCAGTTATTGCTCATGCCTGGGCCGGCCAGCCCGACGAGCTGTTCCACCTGATGGAACTCCTTCACCAGGTCAAAGGGCGCCCCTCTGGCTTCCGCGCCGGGCGGCACGATGAGCGGCCCGCCGGCGGGATACTCCGGCTCGAACTCGGCCATCACGTCAGCGCCAAAGCGCTCGATCGTCCAGGAGCGCAGAATCTCGCCGTCCCAGTTGCCGGACAGCATCCATCCGAAGAAGCGCTGGAAGGCGAGCGTATCCTCCGGCTCCCAGGGCGCCGGCCTGCTGCGCAGAATCGTGAACTCCAGAGGGGTGCGACCGCGCCGCATGTAAGCGTTGACTCCCTCGCAGTACGCCTCCAGCATCGCCCGCTCCTCCTCCGTCGCAGCCTCCAGGTCGTGCGCCGCCGCCCGCCGGAAGCCGATGCGCCGCGTGAGCCGGTCGACCTCCAGGGCTGGTTCGCCGAGGAGCTCCGCCAGCGTGCCGGAGGCCGCGCGACGGCTGAACTCCATCTGCCACAGCCGGTCCTGCGCCTGCGCGTAGCCAACGGCGAAGAACAGGTCGTGCAGATTAGCGCCGTAGATGTGCGGCACGCCCCAGCGGTCGCGGATAATCTCGACGCTGGAGCGCAGACCGGGGATCGAGAGCCGGCCTTGAGTCCGCGGTAGCGGTCGCCGCAGCAGGAAGATGGCCCCCGCGGCGGCCAGCGCGGCCGTCAGCAGAGCGCCGATCCCCAGCGTCCGTAGGGTTCGTCCTAGAGGCATGACGTTCCTCCTTCTGAGCGCTATTGGGCGGCGGTTAGGGCTTCCGCCAGGGCGATGATCCCCGCCTGAGTATTGTAGCCGTTCTGGTCGGCGCCGGTCTCGTCGACTCGGGCGAACGTCTCGATCTGGATGAGGGTGTTGTCGATCGTGGTCTGTAGTCTATGGTAGAGCGGCGCGTCCGTCTTGGGGCAGACGGTGGCGGTTGGGCAAGGCAACGCAGCCGGCGTCAGAAGGCTGGTGTAGACTGCTGCCTGCCCTCCGCGCACTGTGACCTGTCGCTGGCCTTCCGGCAACGTGCCGGCGAACTCCTGAATCGTCGGCTGGCCGAAGTTCGCCTGCCCGGCTTTTCCCAAGCGCACGATGACGCTCTCCCCGATGAGCCTGGAGACGCCGACGCCCGGCACCTCCAGCAGGTAATGGAACGACGCCTCGCTCTTGGCGCTCTCCACGAAAACGCTATCCTCTTTTTCCGGCAGCGCTAGCTTCCCGGAAGCGCTCTCGAAGCGCTCTGCCAGCCAGTAGGGCGTTATCCCCACGTCGCGCATCTGGGCAATCTTCTCCTGCAGCGTGATTATCTGCTGTTCGACCGCTGTCTTGGCGAAGAAATCCGGCGCCAGGCTTTCCCGACTGACGAACTCCATCACGTCGTACCTTATTCGCTTCGGCTGCTGGCTATCGGTTTGGCCCGGCACGGCATCCGGGTTCGGTGTCTGGCCTGGCGGCAGCTCCACCCGCCGGTCGAAGACGACGGGCAGATAGGACTCCGGGTCCAGCTCCACCCTGCCGACGAGGGACCGGCCCGTGAGCGCGCCGCCCTCGACGATCGGTGACCTGGCCTCCAGGGCCAGCACGCTCTTGCCGTCGGAGACGGTCTTCCCGAGGCTGACGAGATCGCGACCGAAGGCCAGCGCGCCCAGCGGCTCCAGCCAGGAGACGGCCGGATCGTCGATCCTCGGGCGCTCGCCACTGGGAGCCAGGTCCTGGGTCGACACGGCGTTCTGGAAGGGGTCGTAGGAGGTCTTCGTCCAGCCCTCGCCTACGCTGAGAAGGAAGACATCCCCCTTCTTTTCCACGCTGCGGTAGAGCTGCTTCTCGGCATCGATCCAGACCTCGCTGCCGTCGTTCGCCTTGGCATGAAGGACCGAGCCGGAGTTGTTGATCGCCTCCAGCGCCTTCTTC
>JBGPMY010000055.1:0-9134 GCA_041487235.1 Dehalococcoidia bacterium | reverse complement strand
GTTATCTTCGCGGGGGCGGTGCCCCTGGAGGAGCTGGCGCAGCTCTACGCGCTGGCCCAGGTGGTCGCGCTGCCGTCGCTGCGCGAAAACTGTCCTCAGGCTCTGCTGGAGGCGATGGCCCAGGGCAAGGCGATAGTGGCCTCTGACATCGCGCCTCTACGGGAGATCCTGCCTGAGGGTACGGCTGTCCTGGTGCCACCGTCTGAAGCAGCGGCTCTGGCCCGCGCTCTACTCTGCCTTCTGCTCGACGATCGCGCCAGGGAACAGCTGGGCGCCCGCGCCCGCCGGCGGGCGTCCGGCGTGTACCACTGGGAGTACATCGCGGATCGCGTAGGCCAGGTTTACGGGAGAATCGCGGGCGCAGGAACGGCGTCCATGCAGGCCCAGGGGTCCTTGGTGCGGCCTTGAGCGCTCGTGCAGGCGGCGGCCCCCAGAGCACCACCCAAGAGGCGGGCCAGGCGGAAGCCGCGCGGTCCGCAGTACGGGCCACGTCGCTTGTGGTCGTTGTACTTCTAAACTGGAACGGATGTGAGGACACGTTAGAGTGCGTGCGCTCACTCCAGAAGCTTACATACACCAACCACCAGATCGTTATCGTGGACAACGGCTCGGCGGGCGATGACGTGCGCAGGCTTCGTGCGGAGCTGGGAGAAGCCGTCCACCTCGTCGAAAACGGCCGCAACGAGGGCTACTGCGAGGGCAACAACATCGGCATGCGTTATGCCCTGGCCCTGGGCGCCGACTACATCCTCCTGTTGAACAACGACACCATCGTCGCGCCCGACGTCGTGTCCCATCTCGTTCGCCTGGCCGATGCGGATCCCATGGTCGGCATTACAGTCCCGGGCATCTTCCTGTACGACCGGCCGCAGACGATGGCCTATCCGCGCGTCATTGACCGCTGGCCCCTGACGTTGAGCTGGCTGATAGGCCCGTTCTTCCAGTACCTGAAGATGCGGTGTGTGGATAGGCCCACCGTCCTACGCTACCTGGACGGCTGCTGCTTCCTGGTGAAGCGGAAGGTTCTGGAAGAGACAGGGCTGCTGGACCCGGACTACTTCTTCCCCGGGGGACCGGCCGACCTGGGCAAGGCGGCGATGGACCTCGGTCACCGGATCGTGGCCGCTCCGGAGGCGGTCATCTGGGCCAAAGTGGCGCGGTCTTTCGGCGACCAGCGGCGCGGCGCCCTGGCCTACGCCTACTGGGGCCCGCGCACGGAGATCATTTTCGCGCGTAAACACTTCAACCGGATGCAGATGGCCGCCTTCCTGGCTCTATCTCCCCTGCGCGCTGCCATCTGGCTGCTCGCCTACGGCCGTGGCGCGAGAAGCCCGGCCGTGCTTCCAGCCATCGCCAGGGGAGTCTGGGATGGCAGTCGTTTCCAGATCAGCCATCATGCGGGAAGCAACCGACAGCGCGTCCGCTCTTCCGCAGGCCCGTCACGACGCTAGGCCGCATTGAGTAGCTTGTCTCGGACGCTCGCAGCGCACGCCCACGCCGGCACCAAGCCGCTTCCGATTACCGAGGCACAGGCGCGAAGTGACCGCCGCGTGACGGCGCCACTCACCGCGGCCACGCTGCTGGTCCTTCTGCTCGGCGCCGCCTTGGTGTACGTGCTGTTCGTGCAGCCTGACGCCTTTAATGAGTGGTACGCAGTCAAGCCCGGCATCCTGGTAAACATGTCTGAGGATACGGGCAAGCTGCAGATTCAACCGTTCCCACAGACGTCCGCCTGGTACCAGGAATCTGCCAACCTTCACTCGGACCGCTGGGCCGAGACGCTCTTGTTCCTGGGCCTGCGATACGCGACGGGTATGGATATGCGCGAGCTGTCGGTCGCTCCCTTCGGCATCGTCCTCTGTCTGATAGCCCTGTTATTCGTCTTCTATGCCGCAGTTGATACCGACGAGTGGTGGGTGGGCTTTCTGCTCACGTCTCTCCTGTTCCTGTTCACCTGGCCGATGCTGGGCTGGGTGTTTCATAGCGGCGGCTGGCCTGCCACCGTTATGACCCTCCTCTCGCTGGGCCTCCTTCTGCGCACGGCCCGAGGCTCAAGGCGCCATCAGGTGCTGCTCAAAGCGATCGCTCTCCTGCTCCTGTTCATGTCTTTCAACTACTATCATGCGATGGCCGTGCTGTTGACGTTCACCATCCCCGTGCTATTCGCCTACCAGGCGATCGCCTACGGGTTCTCGCGCTGGCGCGGCAGGTTTCCGCCCGCGCCTATCGCATCACATTCCAACCTGGCCGCCATCACCGTGATCCTGTTCTTCCTGGACCCGCTGTTCACGATCCTCATCGGCCAAACTGGAGTAACACGCCCCTGGGAGGGGATCGCCAACTTCTACAGCTCCATCTTCATCTCCCGGGGAGACGTTGTGCCGGACCAAGTCGGTTACTCTCTCCTCGGCCGCATCCTACTGATGCTGCCGCTCGTACTTCTGTTCCTGGCGGGAACATGGCTTTTTGCCCGCACCCACTTCGCGCGGCTCATCGATGGGCGATCTCCCAGCCAGAGGCAGATCGTCTGCGGTGCCCTCTACCTGGCCGTGCCCTTCGTGCTGTTCGGCGCCGTGGCAGCCGGAACCGGCGCCTTTCGCTACCCGGAGGCATATTTCCTGCTCCTCCTGGCCGTGCCGTTGATGCTATTCCAGAAGCTCTCCTCACTGCGGCAGCTAACGAGAGGTTCCGTCGTCGAAGGAGCGGCGATAGGAGTGACGCTCCTGGCCGTGGCATTCGCTTCCTTCTTCGTGCTGGCTCGCGAACCCATCTCCCGCTGGGTGCACCTTCACGACTCCGACAGGAGCGTGGCATCGTGGGCCGCACGTTATGTCGACCACCCCTACTTCGCCGACAACTTCACGACGGGCTTGATCTTGCTTGAGAACTACAGCTCCCCCATCGTTCCCTTGCAGGGGTCCGTGGCCGACGTACAGGCAGCGGTTCGCAACGGCCCTGACCACTTCGCCCAGGAGCTGCGCAGCAGAGGCGCCGGACTGGCGGTCCTCAACGGCAGGTCGATAGCGTCGGCGCCGGCAGAAGACGAATTCAAGACACTGAAGACGACCGATTTCTTTATCCCGCCCATCCCGCGCTACGACTTCAGCGGGCCTCCCTACGGACGCGTCTACGACGACGGCAAAGGCAGCGTGATCACCCTGGGGACTTCGCCGTAGGCGGCCGCGCCTCAGGGGGAGACGTGGACGGACGCCACACCGCTAGAGTGGCTTTCTGCCTTCGATGATCAGTATCTGGGCGAACCGTGACAGGCTCCCGTCTCCTAGCCTGCGCTCCAGCGCCGCGAACAGCCGGTTAGACGGCTCCCAGCGGTTGAGCAGCGAAGGCGCCAGCCAGGCGCCGGTGACAACTTCAATGCGGAACCCAGCTCCTTGCATGAGGCGACACCACTCTCCCGGGAAGAAAAAATGGCGGTGATAGTCTGCTGTCGGATCTCCTTGCAGGTAGCTTTCCACGAAGCGCTCCGGGGAGATTCCCCGCAGAGAGGGGTGATGCTGTAGTGCCCTGAAGACGGGCTTTGCATATCCGCGAAGGGAGGTCTTCCCATCGTGAGTTCTGAACAAGAGCCGAAACAATAGAGGCGGGGTGCCGGTGGCCCTGTATGTCTGCAGACAGCGCAGAGCCACTGCCGCCCATGGATGTCCGAGTTCATGCCACCACGGCACGTCGACGAAGATGCGGCCGCCAGGCCGCAGCACTCGGTAGGTTTCCTTCAGAGCTTCCTGTGGAGACACCACGTGCTCAAGCACTTCACCCATGAAGGCCACGTCAATGGTATCGTCTCTTAAAGGCAGGTTGTGAGCGTCGGCGCTGGCCAGGTGCAGGGGATAGCCCGCTGGCTTCACGCTGAGGACTCTGAAGAGATTCGCGCGATCGATGTCCAAAGCGATAGTGGTGAAGCCGCGGTCGACGAAATGGGGCAGATAATCTCCCCAACCCGCGCCCACGTCCAGCAGCACCTGTCCCGGGGCCGACGCAGCGTGCCGGTCTAGGAGCTGGAGCTCTTTCGTCAACTTATAGCGCACCCAGGGAACGTGGCGGTCCAAACCGTGGAAGGCCCCGGCTTGACGCGCTGGGCGCTGAGCCGTAATCACCGGAGCTCCAACATTATGCTGGCGCATTGGGAACCTCCCTGCCTGCGGCGGCATGGTGAACGTTGCGTACCTCAGAGAGACTTCGCTGGAACGCCATCAGGCTGGCCAGCGTCTCCTCCAGCGGGACTCTCGGCGCCCAGCCCAGGGCCCGCAGCTTGGAGTTGTCGCCCACAAGGACCGGCTCGTCGTCGGGGCGCAAGCGGGCGGGGTCCCGTTCAACCGGGATGGGGCAATCCGCCATGAAGACCAGCGCGTCCAGGACATCTCGCACTGTCCGGCCCTGCCCCGAGCAGACGTTGTACACTGAGCCAGGCTCCCCCTTCTGGGCGATGAGCAAAAGGGCGCGGACCGCGTCGCGCACGTCCAGGAAGTCACGCACCGCCTCCAGGTTCCCGACCTTCAAGCAACGCTGCTGCCCCCGCTCCACGGCAACAATACCGCGGGCGAAATCGGAGCAGACGTCGCCCGTCTTTCTCGGCCCGATCACGAGGAAGGGCCGGACGCGGATGACGTTCAGGCGATGGCAGCGCCAGTAGAGTTGCGCCAGATGATCGGCGGCGGCCTTGCTGACGCCATAGGGGCTGACCGGCCGCAGCGGCGCCTCTTCACCGATCGGGGTACCTTTGGCAGCGCCGCCGTAGACGGCGCTGGAGCTGGCGACGACCACTATAGCGCTGAGGTTAGCCTGTCGCCCGGCTTCCAGCACGTTTAGCGTGCCCAGGACGTTGGCTCTGAAGGTGCCCTCCGGGTCCCTCCAGGAGAGCAGCGGAAGGCTCTGCGCGGCCAGGTGGAAGACAACTCGGGGCCTGGCCAGAGTGAGCGCTTCCTCCACCTGCCGACGCTCCAGGATATCGCAGGCGATTAGATCGGGCCCGTTGCCGGCCAAGCTGACGCGGGAGCTGTCCCGGTGAGACGTCCCCACAACCCGCCACCTCTTTTGCACGAGAAACTCTGCCAGGTGAGAGCCCAAGAACCCTTCTGCGCCGGTGATCAAACAGCTAGCCAAGTTCAGCGCGACTCTCTAACCCATCGGCGATTTGGTGGTCACCGCTATCATGAACTGCGCCACCGCAGGAACGCTGCACGCGAGCCTATTCAGGTTCACATAGAGAGACCTCAGGAGAACTGGGAGCGTCGAGGGAGGAGTCGTCTTGCCAGCGGCTCCAACGACCTTTCTCACATTCAGGCCGTGCGCCTCCAGCAGCGACTTGAACGCCCTAAGGGTGAGGATACGGAGATGCCCTCCGCCACCGCCGCACGAAGAGCCGAAGAGCTTCCCAACACCACCGAACCTCAGACTCGATTCAGTGGACGCCGGCTGGTAGCCCAAGAGTAGCGACAGCCGGTCTGCCCACCATCCTAGGTTGGGGGTGTCTATGATCGCCGTTCCTCCCGCGCGCAATACCCTGTGAATCTCGTCTAGGAGGTGGTCAGGGTCATATACATGCTCAAGGATCTCGCCGGCGTAGACCGCATCCATCGAGTTGTCTTCAAACGGCAGCGGGCTCTCGTCGACGTTTACGTCGTAACAGCAGACTCCCTTTTCCCGGGCCTCAAGCGACCCCTGGGCCGATATCTCGACCCCGAAGACCTCGGTGGCGCCCAGCGCGTTCTTGAGAGTGACTGTCAGCGAGCCGTCTCCGCAGCCGATGTCCAGGAACCTCTCAGCGGTGACAGCCCCAGCAATCGCCAACAGCTTTTCTACGCGGTCTTCAGGGGGCAAGTGTTTGGCGTAACCGTCAGAATAGTAGACTTGCTGCTTCAAGGGTTCACCGTTAGCGCCATCCGCGCCACCGCGCCAGTGCGCGCCGACTCATAGGCCGCGTAGACCAGCCGCAGCGCCTCCAGGCCGTCTCGGCCGCCGCCCATCGGCTCGCGTTCCTCGTCGATAGCGCTCGTAAACTCCCGCCACTCCTCCAGCCAGGAGCGGTCCTCCCCGCGGAACTCGACTACCTCCTCCGAGAAGGGCGCATGAAAGTCGCGGCGTCCCAGAATCGCCCGTTCCGTGCCGTAGCCTCCGCCCAGCCCCTCCACAGTGATGTACCCGTCCCGCCCGAACAGCTCGAACGAAAACAGGTTCCTCCACTGGGTGAGGCTGGAGTGGATTGAGGCGATGCCGCCCGCCGCTGTTCGACAGAGGACGAAGGCGTTGTCCTCCAGGGGCTCCGTCCGCCAGAAGCCGTTGGCCAAGAAACAGGAGACGTCGGTGAAGTCGCCCAGGAACCAGCGGGCCAGGTCCACGGCGTGGATCCCCTGCTCCATCAGCTGCCCGCCGGCGACGACGCTGGGATCGGCACGCCACTCCGACTCGCATCCGGGCCGCCCGCCGATGCCGTAGCGGCAGCGCACGAAGACCGGCTCGCCGATGCGACCCTCATCAAACCAGCGGCGGGCCTGCGTCATTCCCGGGTGGTGGCGATGGTTGAAGCCACACTTAAGGACGCGCCCGGTCTTCCGCGCCGTCTCCACCATGGCTTCCGCTTCCTCCAGGGTGCGGGCCAGCGGCTTCTCGCAGAGAACGTGCTTCCCAGCCTCCATAGCGGCGATGCTGATCACGGCGTGGAGGTGCGGCGGCGTGCAGACAACGACGACGTCCAGATCCCGCCGCTCCACCAGCGGCTCCCACCCAGCGGCGGCCTCGCAGCCCATGCGCTGCGCCAGCCATTCAGCCGGCTCCGGGCCGGCGGCGCTCACGACGACCAGCTCTGCGACAGCGGACTCTCGCACGACGGGCGCGCGACGGCGCCCCTGTAGCCCGGCGCCTACGATTCCCACTCTCACGCAGAGGCCACCTGCGCCTGGGGCTTGCGGCCCCTTCCCACGGCCTGATAGATGAAGCCCATTGCAGCCAGTGAGTCGGCGTCCAGAACGTTCTGGGGGTCCAGCAGGACCGGGCTACGCATGAGGGTCCTTATGCGGGCGAAGTCCAGCTGTCTGAACTCCGGCCAGTCCGTGACGAGCACTACGGCATCGCTGGCATCAGCCGCGAGATACGGATCGTGGCAAACGGCGAGGATGTCCAGATAAGGCTGCAGCTCCGCCGGCTCAACTTTGGGGTCATAGGCCTTTACACTGATCCCTTCGGCGGTCAGAGTGGCGGCGAGTTCCAGCCCCGGCGACCGGCGCAGCGTGCTGGTCCCCGCCTTGTAGGTCAGTCCCAGCAACCCCACGGTCAGGTCGCGGCGGGACGGGAAGAGCTGTTGCAGCCTGGTGACGATTATCCGGTTTTGTGTCTCGTTTACGCGGAGGACGCCTCGTAACAGAGGCGCTTCGTAACCTTTCTGCGAGGCCAGAGCGCAAAGCACCTTGAGATCGCGCGCCAGGGTGCCCCCGGCGAAGCCCAGTCCCGGAGTCAACGGCGCCTTTGGACTTACTCGACGGTCCATACGCAGAGCTTCCGTCACCTTGAGGGCGTCGGCGCCTATCTCATCGCAGAGGTTGGCGATCTCGTTGGCGAAACTGATGGCCGTGGCCAGATAGGCGTTGAGGGCGTGCTTCGTCATCTCGGCGGTGCGCAGGTCTACCCGCAGTTTCGGAGCATCTATGGCGGCGAAGAACTGCTCCACGCGCCCATGAGTGGCGTCGTCGTTCGCGCCAAAGACAAGGAATTCGGGGCGCTTGAAGCGCTGAATCGCCTGGCCCAGGCGCAGGTTCTCCGGCACGCAGGCTATCCCAAAGTCAAGAGATGGTCGGGCGCGACGCACGCACGCCCCCAGGGCCTCGCAGGTGCCGACGGGCACCTGGCTGCTGACGATGACGGTCGTGCCCCTGTCCAGGAACGGCGCCATCTCCTCGACGACCGCGAATATCTCCGAGAGGTCGACCTCATCGTGGTCGTCGACGGGAGTGTCGTAGGCGATCAAAACGTAGCGCGAGCCGGCTACGCCTTGCTTCATCTCCGCGCTAAAGCGCAGCCTGCCGGAGGCCAGGTTCCGGGCCAGCACCTCCTTGAGGCCAGGCTCGTACAGAGGGGGCTGCCCTGCGTTGAGAGCCTGCACCCTGGCGGCATCTCTATCGACGCCAACCACCTGGTAGCCGATGTCCGCCAGGCAGGCCGCGCTGACGGATCCCAGGTGCCAGAGACCTAGAACGCAGACTTTATCGGTGTCCAACGGCGTCTCCTACGCTCTCCTGGCCCAGCAGCCTCTGGGTGGCGATCCGCACGGCGTCGGCGGAGCTGTGTTTGGCCTCCCAGCCGAGCCTGTTCATGGCGCCGACGTCGTAGATCACCGTCGGAACGTCCCCTGGCCAGCCGCGTTTGCCGCCCGTGTAGCGGAATCGCACGTCCCGCAGCCCCATCTGGTCGACCACGATCTGCGCGATCTCGCTGACCTGGATGGTTGAAGCGCAGCCCAGATTGAAGACGTGGCAGGGCTTCTCTTGGGAGTTGCGGAAGGCGAATAGCATACCGTCGATGCAGTCCTCCACCAAGAAGAAGTTCTTCTCCTGGTTACCGTCCCCCAGGATCTCCAATTCGTGGCGATTGTGGCGCAGCTTCTCGATGAAGTCGTGGAGGACGCCGTGCCCCATCCTGGCGCCTGTCACGTTGCCGAAGCGGAAGATCCAGGCGCGGATGTCGTACAGATGGCAGTAGGCGCTGATGAGCCCCTCGCAGGCCAGCTTGGCGGCGCCGTAGCAGGAGATGGGCAACAGCGGTCCTACCGTCTCCGGCGTGGGGTAGACCAGCGGCTCGCCGTACACCGTAGAGCTGGAAGCGAAGAGGAGCTGGCGCACGCCGCTGGCCGTCATCGCCTCAAGGACGTTGAAAGTGGCGATGGTGCAGTTCTCCAGGTCGATCCTGGTGTCAGCGTTACCGCGCTGGATGTCCGTGTTGGCCCCCAGGTGAAAGACGATGTCGTGGCCCCGCATCGCCTCTTTGAGGGTATCCGTATCCAAAAGGTCCGCCTGGACGAAGGTGAAGGTGGGATCGCCGGCCAGGTGCGCGAGCCACTCCCTCTTTCCCGAAGATAGGTTGTCGTAGGCCGTGACGGCGTTTCCCTCAGACAGAAGACGCTCCACCAG
>JBGPMY010000054.1:0-9287 GCA_041487235.1 Dehalococcoidia bacterium | reverse complement strand
TGGTGCGGCGCCGTTATCTGGCGGAGGTGGCGTACTCGCAGCTCGACGAAGTGCTGAGCGGTGCCGGCACGAAGGCGTAAAGCGGGCGCCCACCCGCCGGCGATAGAGGTGCTGGGCGTGCGCTTCCACGACCTGACCCGGGCCGAGGCGGCGCAAGCCATCGCCGGACTGGCGCGCGCCGGACCGAAGAGCTACGTTGTCAAGCCGTATTCAGAGTTTATGCCAAGGGCGGCCCGGGACGATGACATCCGGCGCATCCTGAATGGCGCCACGCTCTGCCTGGCGGACGGGGTCGGTATCATCTGGGCGGCGCACTACCTCTCGCTGCGAGGCGGGACGCTGCGCGCCCTGCTGCAGCTTCCGCTCTCGCTGGCGGCGATCGCGCTGAATCCGGCGGCTATACGACGCCCGCTTCGGGAGGCAATGGCGGGCGTTGACCTCACCTGGCGGATGCTGTCGCAGCTGGACGCCGCAGGCATCAGCGTCTTCCTGTTGGGCGGCACGCGCGAGGAGGTCGGCCGGGCGCGAGAGCGGATCGAGGAGCGGCTGCCTGGACTGCGGATCGTCGGCGGGAGACACGGCTACTTCGACGTGACGGGCAGGGCCAACGACGAGGTCGTGGCGGAGATCAACGCCGCCGGCGCGCAGGCGCTGCTGGTCGCCATGGGGTTCCCGCGGCAGGAGCGCTGGATCGCCGCTAATCTGCAGAAGCTGGGCGTCAACGTGGCGGTGGCGGAAGGCGGCTCTTTCTCCTTCATTGCGGGCACGATGCGGCGAGCGCCGCGCTGGATGCGCCGAGCTGGGCTGGAGTGGCTGTTCCGCCTCCTGCGGCAGCCCCAGCGCCTGCGACGGCAGCTGGCGATTCCGGCCTTCGTGTGGCTGGTGTTCAGGGAGAGGCTGCGCCGGGCGAGGAAGTAAGGCGACTACCCCACCAGGTGGATCTCGGGCACCACCCGCATAGCAGCGTCATACAGAGAACGATCGGCAGTCCAGAATGGGCAGCCCAGCGTCAAGGCCACCGCCAGATAGTGAGCATCGTAGGCGGCGGGCTGGTTCAGCGTTGTCGCTAGCTCCAATGCGGTTTCGTGGAGGGCGGGGGGAGCGACCGTCGTCACTCGGAGGCGCAGCAGGGTCGCCAAGGCACCCCTCGCCTCATCGAGGGTGAGCACGCCTCTATGCGCCAGCTTGCGTAACGCAGACGTGACCTCGTACCACAGAAGGAAGGGGGCTACGATCTCGCGGGACTGAGCCGCCCACTCATTCCACAACCGCTCGACGCGGACGCTACCGGCTTCCGGAATGACCAGCTTCAAGACGAAGCTGCTATCAACGCAAACCTGTGAGAGTGTCAAGCCGTTCTTCCCTCATCTCTTTGAGCTCCCGCACGACATCGAACTTCTCGCCGCTGCGAGCGGCGATGCGCTCGCGCAACGCGCGCAGTTGGCGTAGAACATCACGCTGCCGGGAGGCCGAGCCTTCCAGTTGTTCCAGCTTCTCCAGATCGGCGTGACCGACGATCGCCGCCTGTGGCTTATCGCGGAAGTCCAGGAGAAACCGCTCGCCTCCAAAGGCCGCCCTCTTCACCAATTCACCGAGCCTCTTCTTGGCTTCGGTTATAGAGATGTGACTGGCACTCATGGGCCGAGGTCTCCAGACTAAATGATCTTTCTGATCTTTTTGATCCTTACGTTCATTTTACTCGAATCGCGAGGAAGATGGCAACACAATAGCAGACTCGCTCGACTACGCGATCTCTTCGTTCGCGGCTGCCGTCTTGCGGCGAATCCGCCGCAAGAGATCGGCGTAGTGCCGCCAGTCGCCGGGGCGCACGATTAGCGCCTGCCAGACGCTGCCGCCCGAAAGCCTGCGATACCAGTAGAGGGTGGCCGCCAGAGAGCCCACGTAGGCGACGGACGAGGCGATGGCGGCGCCCTCCACCTCCAGCCAGGGGATCAGGACGAAGTCCAGCGCCAGCGTCAGACCCAGGGCAAGGAAAGTGGCGTAGGTGTTGTAGATGATGCGGCCCTGGCTGAACAGGTAGCTCCCTAAAACGCGTGTCGCGCTGGCGGCGACGATCCCAGGCATGAGCAACAGCAGCGGCGTCACGGCTGGGTCGAAATCGCTACCGAAGAGGAGGCGCACGGCGAAGGGGGCGGCTGCCATGAGAACGGCAGCCGCCCCGATGCTGACCGCCAGTGTGTTCCTGCAGATCAGCGGCGTTAGCTCTTCCGCCCGTTCGCGGTCCATCCGCGTCAGTCGCGGCAGCAGCACCATGGCCACGGCGGAGGAGATCCACCACACGCTTTCGCCCAGACCCACGGCGACCGTGTAGTGACCGACAGCGGCGCGCGAGACGAAAGCGGCGACGAGGAACTGGTCCAGCCGGTAGTTGAACAGCTGGGCAAGGTTGGCCACCTGTCCCTGGGCGCCGTAGCGGACCTGCTCCTTTAGCACGCGCCAGTTCGGGCGCCAGATGCGGCCCACATCCAGGTTGCGAGCCCCCACTAGCACCAGGGTAACGACGTCAGCCAAGAGGAACGACCCAGCCCAGGCGGCCAGCGCGGAGAAGACGTCCAGCTCATCCGCAACGTACAAGCCGCCGACCACCAACAGGCCGGACAGCCCCTGGACAACGGCCACGGCGCCCAGGGCCAGGAAGCGACTGGACCCGTGCAAGAAGGAGGTTAGCAACAGATAGGCCACCACTGCCGGAAGGGCCGCCGCGTACAGCCAGAAGGAGCGGCCAGAGACGAACAGGTCGGGCCCGATGATGAGGCCGTAGAAGACGACGAGCGACCAGGCGCAGACGGAGGCCACGACGAGCACGAACACGCTGCCGGAGAGCAGAGCTTTGTATGGGTAGTCGCCCTTGTTCAGGAAGTATATGTTTCCCAGCCCAACGCCCAGGTTCGCCACGCCACCCGCCACGAGGACGGCGACGAAGAACAGGGAATACGTGCCGAGGCCGTCGTCGCCCAGGCCTCGGGCCAGGACGATGCGGAGGAGGAAAGCGAGACCATAGGTCGCGATCTGGGAGAGGAAGACCAGGTTTACATCGAAGAGGAAGCCGCCGCGGGCCTCTGTATCAGACTGCATGAACATCTCTGCTGGAGGGCGGCCGGCCGCCGGGGTCAGTGTAACGCCGCTGCCGGCGCCGCATCAATTTGCGGCTCGACAGTGGGCCAGATGTTCTGCTAGCATGCCTTTGCGGTTCAGGCCACACGACACGCCACCGCTGGTCGGCGATCTGGTCGTGGTCCGGAATTGATATCAACGCCACGTCGGGGTGTAGCTCAGCTAGGTTAGAGCGCACGGTTCGGGACCGTGAGGTCGGCGGTTCGAATCCGCCCACCCCGACCATGATCGCGCGGCCGCAGTCCCAGAACTCCCCGGCATCCTCCGTTCGTATTATTGGTAGTGGCAAAGCACGGTACGCTTAGTGAACGCCTGGCGCCGTTATGGGTTGCGATGAGGGAGGGGAGGGCTTCCGCCAACGTTTTCCGGTTATATTTCAGTAACAATGAAGCGCTCTCACCGTCTTATCATTGCGATAAACGGCAACCAGATGGTTCCCGGTTACGTTATATCCTTGAAGTGACTCGTGACTCTTGCAGTTGAGATGGCATCAGGGATAGAATGCGGCGCAATGCTGAAGGTGATGCGGTAATGGTGTTTCAAGCGGAAGACAGAGCCAGAGCCAAGAAGCAGCAGGCGAACCTGGCCATACAGATGGCCCTCCAGGGCCGCTGGCCGGAAGCCCTGCAACTGAACCGGGCGATCATCGATTCCTTTCCCACGGACGTCGACGCCTTTAACCGCCTGGGGAAGGCTTTCACGGAGCTGGGCCGCTACGCGGACGCCAGAGAGGCGTACATGAAGGCGCTGGAGATCGACTCTCTGAACTCCATCGCCCGCAAGAACCTGTCGCGGCTGGCAACGCTGGGTGAGGAAGCCCCTCCCAAGGCCGCCAGCCGGAAGCTCTCACCCCAGATGTTCATCGAAGAGATGGGTAAGACGGGGATCACTACCCTCATGCGGCCGAACATGGGCGTGGCCGCGCGCATGACCGCCGGCGATCAGGTGGTCCTGCAGCGCAACAACGGCCCGCTGGCCATCCAGACCACGAGCGGAGAGCATGTCGGCGAGGTGGAGCCGAAGCTGGGCCAGCGCTTGATGAAGCTGATGGATGGCGGAAACGAGTACGTAGCGGCGATATCGGCCCTAGACCAGGCCCAGGTGCGCGTCTTCATTCGCGAGACGTTCCAGCACGCCTCTCAGACCGGCAAGCTCTCCTTCCCGCCCACGGTCACCGAGTCCTTCCGCCCCTACACCAAAGAGCGCCTGGTGCGGCACGACGTCGACGACGAGTCCTACTTCGAAGAGAGCGAGGAGGGCGAAGAGTGGGAGCCGGCCGCTGAGACCGAAGAGAGCGACGTGACGATCTATGACCTCGTGCCCGGTGCAGGCAGCCGCAACAATGTGGACGTAGACGTAGAGGAAGAAGAGGAGTAGGAGACTGGCGCGCGCTGTCGGGCCGGGCATGTGCCCGGCCTTCTTCATTTCTTAGCGCGAGCGCAAGCCACGCACATCCGCATCGCGCGTTTGTTGTTGGCTCGCTTCCGCCGCTGATATGATCGCAGCGTGGCAGAACGGCTGCTTCCGGCGGACTGGCAACGCGGCCCCCGCTACGGCGGGGCGTACACGTTCGCGCGCTGCCCCGCCACGCGTGACCTGTCGCAGGCGGATGTCGCCATTATCGGCGTGCCCATGGACATGGCGGTGCTCTACCGCTCCGGGGCGCGTTTTGGGCCGCGCGGCATCCGCGACGCCTCCGGCCAGCTGAGGCCGCACCACTGGGACCCGGAGAGGCTGGAGCCCCCGTTCGACAAGCTGCGCGTCATAGATTACGGCGACATCGAGGTCTTCCCCGGATACATCGAGCAGTCGATTAAGCAGGTGCAGTCGGAGCTCGCCCGCGTCTTCGAAACGGACGCCTTTCCCGTAGTACTGGGCGGCGACCACTCCACGACGCTGCCGGTACTGCGAGCCTGCGCCGCCAAGCACGGCGCCCTGTCGCTGGTGCATTTCGACGCCCATCCGGACTTCTGGCCGGGGACGCCGGAGAGGCCCTACCACCACGGGACGGTGTTCCGCATCGCCGTCCAAGAGGGGCTCATCGACCCGCAAGCGTCCGTTCAGGTCGGTATCCGGGGGTCGATCTCGGCGGGAATCATCGGCGAGGCGAGGGCCGCCGGCTTTCATCTGATCACGGCGGACGAGTTCGCGCGCCAGGGGGTGCGGGCCACGATAGAGGTGATACAGCGCGTCGCCAGCCTGCCCGTGTACGTCTCGCTGGACATCGATAGCGTCGATCCGGCCTTCGCGCCGGGGACCGGCACGCCAGAGGTGGCCGGGCTCACCAGTCGCGAGATCATCGAACTGGTGCGCGGCCTACGTGGGCTGCCCCTGGTGGCGTTCGACATCGTCGAGGTCTGTCCCGCTTACGATTCGTCGGAGATAACGGCGCTGCTGGCGGCGAACCTGGTCTACGAGTTCTTGCTGGTCCTGGCAGCGGCCCGCTGACGTTAGCGCCCGCGTTCAGCCATCCTTGACGCTTCCTTCAGCGGGCGTATGATTAGGTCGCCCCGAACGGCGGGCCAACGAGAGGAACACAGCGTGAAACATCATCGCCTGCTTATAGGCCTGGCGGCCCTGGCCTGGCTCGGGCTCCTCGCGGGAGGCGACGGCGCCTTGGCCCGAACCCGTTCCCCCGCCAACGTGGCGGTCCAGCAGCAGGCCGGCCCGTCCCTCCAGGGCGACGTCGACTGCGGCGGTGCCGCCGACTCCATCGACGCCCTCCAGGTCCTCCGCGGCGTCGCCCGCCTGCCCGTCTCCGCCGACTGCCTCGAGGTGGCCGGCGACACCGACTGCGACGGCGACCGCGACTCCGTCGACGCCCTGCGTATCCTGCGCTACGTCGCGCGGCTGCCGAACGACATAGTCGAAAACTGCGCCGCCATCGGCGAGCCGCTGGAGGTCGGGCCCAACAGCTATCAGCTGATCCAGGCCGCGCTTAACTCGGGCGATCTCGACGCCGAGACGGCGCTGACGTACAAGATCTTCGTCACGTTCTCCGACCCGCGCCTGCCGCTGGTGTACCAGGGCGACGACGCGGCGGTCTGGGACGACCCTGGGGCCGTCGCCGAGCTGGTAGGGACGTTCGACACACTGAGCCCGGCGACGCAGGAAGTGCTCGCCCCGTTCCTCCTCCGCCCGGAGGCCCCCGGGAGCTGGCAGCAGCTGCGTGGGGCCGGAGCAGCGGGCAGCGTCGCGGCCCAAGCGGTGACGTACAAGTGGATCGACACCAGCCCCCACGTGAAGGTCCGGTACCTCGAGAGCCGCCCGCAGGACCAGGCCGTTGCGCAGGGCCTCGCCAACGAGGTCGACGCGACAATCTGGCCTGCGCTGGCGGGCCTGATGGGTGAGCCGATGGCTGATCCGGGAGGGGGCGACAACGGCGGTGACACCCGGGTCGACGTCGAGCTTACCGGTACCGCCATCCGCTCGTTTTTCCGGCCCCTAGCATGCAAGGCATCGAGCGGCTTCGTCGCGCTCGGGACCGCCGGCGCGGACAAGTACGTCCTCACGCATGAGCTGATGCACCTGATGACCCAGCGATTCAACGTCCAGGCGACGTGCAAGCTCCCCGAATACGGATGGATGAGCGAGGCCACCTCGCAATGGGCCATCGATTTCGTATACAAGGACTCACAGGAGGAGCGGGGAACAGGCAACTGGATTCCAAAGTGCTTCCTCGATCACCCGGCGCAGTCGCTCGAGGACAGGGACGACTGCCACGAATACGGCGCTTACCTGCTCTTTTTCTACCTGGCAAGGACGTTCATGCCGCAGGCGATACGGACGGCCTGGGAGAACACTGCTACCAACGACAGCCTGCATGCCGTGGACAAGGCGCTCCCGGGGAGCTTCAAAGACGCCTGGCCCGAGTTTGCCCTGTACAACTGGAACCGGGACGCGGTGCACCACTACAAGGACTGGGACAGCCTGAACACCGGGGCGGCGCCTGGGTGGGTACCGCCGGCCATGGCGGACCTCGGCGGCATGCAGGACGGCGTGCTGGCTATTCAACCTATCATGGACAACGGGCTGGCCCACCTCTCGGCGGGCTACTACCAGTTCGAGTTCCCGGACGACAACGTGCGCACCGTCATCTTCAACAACGGGTTCACGTTCGATCTGAAACGGGACGAGGATCCAGGTCTGGGTACGAGGTTCGTCGCACACGAGTGGAATGACCCGGACAGAGATAGGGCCAGGGTGCAAGCGCTGGTGAAGATCAACGGGCAGTGGCAGGACCCGGAAGATTGGACGGACATGGGGCAGAGGTTCTTCTGCCGCGACAAGCTGGACGAGCGCATCCAGGCGCTGGTGTTGGTCTTCAGCAACTCCCAGTTCGAGGACACCGGGAAGGTCCTCCGGCCGCCGGGAGAGGCGCCGACGCTCTTTCTCTCGAACATGGGTTGCTACGAGTGGCAGGGCGCCGCAGACTTCACGTCAACGGACGACGGGGTCACCGAGAAGATCCACAGTAACGTGACGTGGTCCGTCAAACCCCCGTTCCAGGGCACCTATTTCCAGCCAGTCGGCACGGCGGACTGGAGCATCTCCGGCACCGACTCCGGGGGTTGCACCTACTCAGGCCACGACACGCTGATTCTGGATAGCCAATCCTCACCGCTACAGAGCCTGGCGACGTTTAACGACTACTTAGCGGGACCCTCCCATCGGGCCTATACCGCCTTAGGCGACTTCGAAAAGCTGGTGACCGTCACGACGAATTGCCCCTCCGACGATCCGCCCGGCTTCGTCATCGGTACGGAGGACCGGCCCCTGCCCTTCTGGCTCCAGGCTGAGAATGTCCCGTTCTTCACGGTCAAGGCGGACGGCAAGACCATCGATGACGAGTTCGGCGACGTCCAGGCCCACTGGTCGTGGCACTTCCTGGCGCAGCGCGAGTAGCAGCTGACATCCCGCACTACCACGCCGCGACCGCCCGCACTATCATGGTCTGGCTATGCCGGACATTATCGTCGCCCAGAACCTGGTCAAGCGCTACGGAGACTTCACGGCCGTGGACGGTGTCTCGTTCTCCATACGCGCCGGAGAGTGCTTCGGCGTTCTGGGCCCTAACGGCGCCGGCAAGACCACGATCATCCGCATGATCAGCTGCATCTCGCCTTTGTCCGGCGGCACGCTGACGGTGGACGGCATGGACGTACGGCAGGAACAGCGGCGGATCAAGGGCATGCTCGGCGTCGTCCCCCAGGAAGACAATCTTGATCCCGATCTCACTGTGCGCCAGAATCTGCGGGCGTACTCCCGCTACTTCGATCTGCCCAAGCAGGTCGCCGGGGAGCGGATAGACGAGGCGCTGTCCCTACTGCAGCTCACCGAGAAGCAGCGCGACCGGATCGATTCCCTCTCCGGCGGGCTGAAGAGACGCCTGACGATCGCGCGCGGTCTGCTGAACGCGCCCAAGATCCTGGTCCTGGACGAGCCGACCACTGGTCTGGACCCCCAGGCGCGCCACCTGGTCTGGCAGAAGCTGCGCTATCTGCGCTCGCAGGGCGTGACGATCCTGCTGACCAGCCACTACATGGAGGAAGCGGCGCACCTCTGTGATCGCATCGTGATCCTGCATCAGGGCAGGATCATGGCGGAGGGCACGCCGGTGGAGCTGGTGGAGCGCTTCGCCGGTCGCGAGGTCGTCGAAGTGCACATGCTGCCGGAGGAACGGGAATCGATGCTGCGGCGGCTGGACGGCGAACCGGGTGTGACTGTCGAGGAGGTGGAGGACATCCTGTACGTCTACATTCGGGGCGAGAACGGTTTCGACTCCGCCTCTCTGAAGCTGGCGGCGGAGAAGACGGTGTACCGGCGGGCCAACCTGGAAGACGTCTTCCTGCGCCTTACGGGAAGGGGGCTGGCGGGCGAATGAGCGCCATCGCTTTACCGCGACGTGTCAGCGCTCTGTGGATACGTCCGGACGTCTCCTGGCTGGCGCTGCGAGTGTGGCAGCGCAACCGGGACGTCTATCTGAACATCTGGCGCTCGGAGGTCATCTGGCCCATCGTAGACCCGCTGATCAGCTTAGTGGCCCTTGGCCTGGGCCTGGGCGATTTCGTGGATCTGGGCGTGAAGCAGAGCTACGTGGACTTCATCGCGCCCGGGCTGCTGGCCGTCTTCCCCATGTGGGTGGCCGCCGG
>JBGPMY010000053.1:0-9337 GCA_041487235.1 Dehalococcoidia bacterium | reverse complement strand
TGTCCGCCGGCGGCTTGCACGGCGCGGGCCGCCTCCATGACGTTCTCCTCGCTATCGACGGAGCAGGGGCCGCCCATGACGATGATGTTGCCGCCGCCGATCTCCACCGGGCCCACCTTGACCACGGTGTCGTAGGGATTGACCTCGCGGCTGGCGAGCTTGAAGGGCTTGCTGATGCGGACGACGGTGTCCACGCCCTCCAGCACGCCCAACTCGTCGACGAGCTCCGGGTATACGTGCCCAAGTACGGCGACGACGTTTCGCTCTGCGCCGTGGACCCGGTGGTCCTTGAACCCTAGCTCTCGGACATGCTTCTGTACGGCGAGGACCTGCTCCTCCGTTGCGCCGGTCTTCATGACTACGATCATTGCTGTCTCTCCTTGAAGGGTAGGATGTGTGGGGTCTGGCTTAGCGAAGCTGGCTCTCGATGTCCGGCCGCAGGACCCTGGCGCCCCGCAGGTAGATGTGGCTGATCTGGCTGGCGGGCTTATCGGAGTTGACGTGGAGCAGGATGCGCAGGCACATGGGGAGGGCGCCCGGCTTGTTCATCTCGTGCCCGCACAGCATGGCGACGTCTGTCCAGCCCAGGTCCT
Organism: Dehalococcoidia bacterium; assembly: GCA_041487235.1. Classification (GTDB taxonomy): domain Bacteria; phylum Chloroflexota; class Dehalococcoidia; order SM23-28-2; family RBG-16-64-32; genus JBGPMY01. The sequence goes on along the minus strand of JBGPMY010000053.1, from coordinate 8,744 downwards.
CTCTGGCGGCTGCCGCCGGGAACTCGGCGTTGAGATCAGGGGTCATGGTGAAGAAGGCCGAGACGACGTTTTCGACGTGGATCTCGTTGGCCTTCAGCATCGCCGCGAGGAGCTCTCTGGTCGCCTCGCGGATGGCCTCGACGGAATTGGCCTCTACGGTGGTGGCGCCACGGACACCCCTGGTCAGCACGCCGAAACCCCGGACATCCCCGGTTCCGGCCGGCTAGCCGGCGCCAAAGATACCGGCCCGAGAGCCGCCACGATAGACACGGCCGACGTAGCACAATCCGCCCCTGGCGGATCGAGCCCGAGCGGCCCTACGTAGCTGCCCTGCGCCGGCCGGTGACCACCTCCGCATAATCTCTCACTCTCGCTACTAGTTCTGACGGACCGGAACGGTCGATCAGATCGATAATGGCACTGCCGACGACGGCTGCATCGGCGATGCGGCCGATCGCCTCGAAGTGCTTAGGCTGAGATATACCAAATCCCACGGCGATTGGCAAGGGGGTGCAGCTTCGCACACGCTTGATAAACTCGTCCAGCCCCGGCGGAAGTTCATCGCGGGCACCGGTGGTGCCGGTGAGGCTGACGCAGTAGACGAAGCCGGAGGCCAGCGCCGCCACCTGCTTGATCCGCTGCTCCGTGCTGGTGGGCGCCAGGAGATAGACGAGCCGGAGGTTGTTCGCCAGGCAGGCCTCGCGCAGCGGCAGCGACTCCTCCGGCGGCAGATCAACCACGATGAGGCCGTCGGCGCCGGCGGCAGCAGCGTCGCGAGCGAAGCGATCGACCCCGTATGCCAGGATCGGGTTGTAATAGCCCATCGGCAGCACCGGCGCGGCCAGACCACCCGCTCGCAGCTCGGCGAGCGTCCGCAGGCAGACGGCCGGCGTGACCCCCTGCCGTAGCGCCTGGTGGGAGGCGTGCTGGATCGTCTTGCCCTCCGCGAGAGGGTCCGAGAAGGGGATACCCAGCTCGATGATCGACGCCCCGCCTTCAACCAGTGCAGGGACGAGCCGCATCGTCGACTCCAAGTCGGGGTAGCCGACGGTGAGAAAAGCGATGAGCCCCGTGCGTCCCTCCGCCCGCAGCCGGGCGAAGGTCTCCTCGATGCGGCCGGCGGGATGGCCGGCGTCGTTGCTCATGAGACGGAGACCCCGACGGCGAAGCTGAACAGGTTGAACAGGAAGTGGGCGACGATGGTGGGGAAAAGGGAGCCTGAGTAAGCGTATCCGCCGGCGAAAATGGCTCCAATCACCGCTACAGGGGGCACGACGGCAAGGAAACCCCCTGGATTAGCCGCGTGAAAGACGCCGAATATCACGCCACTCCCGGCAGCGGCACCCAAGGTGCCCCATCTTCCGCGCAATCCCCCAAAGACGAACCCTCGGAAGAAGATCTCTTCCACGAGCGGCGCAAACCCAACGCTCAGAAGTGCCAATAGGATCAGCGGCAGGGTACTGTCGAACGCCTCTTTTGGGATGTCCCCTTCCACGGCGACCCCGAGTACCTGCAAGAGAATTGCGTAGGAGTACGCCACCGCGAAGGCAAGACACACCAATCCCAACGGGAAGAGCCAACCTCCTCGGATCGGCTTCCGAAGGCCCAAGTCTGCCCAGGACGCGTGATACTTTCGTACGCTGAAGTTCCAAGCCAGCAGGAGAATGGTCACTTCAATCGCCATACCAAGAACAAAGGTAACCGTAAGTTCAGAGGGCGTGAGCACCTGGTCGGAGCTCCCAGAGAAAATGTAGGTGATAAGACCCAATGCTAATAGACCGGTTGGGAGCCCCAGAGCCATCACTACGTCAGCGAAGCCCCAGGGCGTGCGCTGTGGCTCACTCGAGGCGACGGGGGCTACAGGCGCCGCGAGATCGTACTCTGACATGAAACCAGTGTAAGGGAAGGAAAGGAACAAGGAACAGGGAAGAAGGCGTGGCCCGCACCGCCCCTCGTTCGCGTCGTCGCTCTATTGCTATGTCGCTCCAGGTTGCATACTGGCCGCGTGGACGAAGACGCGGCGGCCTTCTGGGACGAACGGTATCGCAGCCAGGAGGCGATACCGGAGCGCGGGCCGGCGCGCTTCCTGGTGGAGAACCTGGACCTGTTACCGGAGCGAGGCAAGGCGCTGGACGTGGCGATGGGGACCGGCCGCAACGCCCTCTTCCTGGCATCGCTGGGGTACGAGGTGACCGGCGTCGATATCTCGCCGGTGGCGGTGGAGCGCTGCCGGGAGGAGGCCAGCCGGCGGGGGCTGCAACTGGAAGCGATCTGCGCGGACCTGGAGACCTACGCCCTGCCGGAAGAGGCGTTTGATATCGTACTTCACTTCTACTACCTGCAGCGGGATCTATGTCCGGCGCTGTCGCGCGCGCTGCGACCGGGGGGCGTGCTGGTGTTCGAAACGTTCACCCGGGAGCAGCGGCAGTTCGGCTGGGGCCCGACGCGGGACGAACACCTGCTGCTGCCCAGCGAGCTGCGGGATCTGTTCCCGGCGTCAGAAACGCTCGTGTACCGGGAAGGGATAGAGGACAGCGAGCGAGGCAAGAAGGCGGTGGCGGGCCTGATCGCACGCAGGCGGGGTTAGGGCGATGGGCTCCACTTTGTTGCTCGTTTTCCGGCGTCGTGCTAGACTGCGTTTGGCCCCTGGAAACGGGGGCTTGTGTATCGTGGTGGGCGTAGCGTAGCGGTTAACGCGCCAGGTTGTGGCCCTGGAGATCGAGGGTTCAAATCCCTCCGTCCACCCCAAGAATTCCCCTCTAAGGCGGTGGCCGAGCGCCGCACGAAGTTAGGCACTCGGCTGCCCCTGGATGAAGACATGTTCGTAACCCAGGGCGAAATCGAGGATTGTAGGATAAGTCCGCTCTTGGGAGATAACTGTTAAGTTAGCGAAGACGTCTCCTGGGTCCGATTCGTAGTCGATGCGCATCGTCTCGACGAACCCATTAACATACTCAGCCTCATCTGCGCTCATTGGCTCCCGGCGAATCATCAGCCATGCACGTTCGCCATTACTCAATGCTAGGCTCCCCAGAGTAACGTCACCAGGCTGGCAGACCATGTTCCACGTCTCTTCGAGTACCTGCGCCGTCGATAAAAGGACAGTGAACATCACCTTCTCACCGGCCCTTGGAGGCAACGCCCAAACAATCTCCTTTCCCGTGTCGTGCGACTTAAACCGGTGCTGCACGGTGGAGGATGGGACCATTATCTGCAGGCATTGCGTCCACCCTGGTGTGAACTCGTTTGGCCGGCGCCACTGACACAGGACCCTGCTTCCTGGTGGAAGCTGGCGATCGTCGATCTGTGATTCCTGGATCCATGCAACACGCCAGTCGCCGGTCGAGTGCAGGCTCACCTTCATGAACCGCCCGAAATGGCGAGCGGCTAGATAGATTTCATGGTTGTGCACCCACATTTTCCAGGTTGATGAATGGACAGCATCAGCAGAACCGACCCCGAAGCGGATTTCGTCCTCCGGCATCACCACTGCTCCCTTCGCCTCTTCACGTCAGCTGGCCGATGAGGAGGGTGGCCAGCCCCAGCAGGAAGAGGAAGCCCAGGACATCGGTGAAGGTGGTCAGGAATACGGCGGAGGCGATGGCCGGGTCCAGGCGCACGGCCTTCATGCCCAGCGGGATCAGCGTGCCGAGAAGGCCGGCAACGAGCATGTTGAGCATCATGGCGGTGCCCACGACGAATCCCCAGCCCCATTCGCCTTTCCAGCCCCAGGCCAGCAGGCCGACGATAAGCCCGAACAGGACGCCGCGGATGATGCCCAGGCTGATCTCCTTGTTCAGGATGCGCCGGGCGTCTCGCGCCTCTATCTCCCCCAACGCCATGCTGCGCACGACGATGGTGATGGTCTGAATGCCGGCGTTGCCGCCCTGCCCGGCGACGATGGGCATGAAGACGGCGAGGGCCGCCGCCTTGGCGATGGTCCCTTCGAAGATGGCGACCATGCCGCCGGCCATGAACGCGGTCAGGAGATTGACCAGGAGCCAGGGTATGCGGCGCCGCACCGAGACGTGGACCGGCGCGAAGATGCTCTCGTCGGCGGGGAGACCGGCCATGCGGAACATGTCCTCCGTCGCCTCCTCGGTGATGACGTCGATGATGTCGTCGGCGGTGATGATGCCGCGCAAGGTACCGGCCTCGTCGACGACGGGGAGGGCGCGCAGGCGGTAGTGCTGAAGCAGGTGCGCCGCCTGCTCCTGGTCGGTGTCGGGGCGGACTGAGACGACCTCGCGGGCCATCACCTCCTCGATGCGGGTCTGGGGCTCGGAGACGATGAGCTGGCGCAGGTTGACGATGCCCTGCAGACGGTTCTGGGCGTCCAGGACGTACAGGTAGTAGGCTTCTTCGGCCAGGGGCTTGCTCAGCCGCAGGAAGGCCATCGCCTCGCTGACGGTCATGTCTTTGTGCAAGGCCACGTAGCCCCGGGTCATGATGCCGCCGGCGCTCTCGTCGGCGTGGCCCAGGAGCGGCGTTATCTCCGGCGCGGTCACCATGTTGGAGAGGGTGCGCACGGCCTCGGCGGGGGCCAGCAGGCGCAGTACGTCGGCGGCGATATCGTTATCGGTGAGGTCGAGGACGCGGGCCAGCGCGGCCCTGGGCATACGATCGACTATCGGCGCAAGTAGCTCCTCGTCCAGGTGCTCCAGCAAGTGGGCCAGCCCCTCGGCGGAGAGGATGGCGACCATCGTCTCGCGATCGTCGTCTGCGAGTCGCTGGTAGAGATCGGCCTGGTCAGCGGGGTGCATGGCGGCCAGGAACTCCACGGCGGCGTTGACGTCGTCGCCGTGGAGGAGCTCTTCGCCACGTTTGGCCAGGACGGCGCTCTCTTGCTCGGTCGTCATTCGTGTGTCCCCCCAGCACCCCGCCGACCAGCGGGTTCTCTTAGAGCATAGAGGCCGCAGAGCTAGAACGGAACGCCGCCCGGCGATGGTATACTCGGTCGGGTGCCCCCGTAGCTCAATTGGACAGAGCGCCTGGCTTCGGACCAGGAGGTTGTGGGTTCGAGTCCTGCCGGGGGCGCCAGACCGGTCCGGTCGTGGGTTTCCGCCAGAGGCGGACACGGCGGGTCATACCATGGGCGCCAGGCTAACGACAAGCACCCAGCGTCGCCTCATGATAGAATAGGTCATGATGACCAATTCGTCCAACGGCGAGGGTACAAGCATGACCAAGAGAATCAGCGCAGCACAAGCGAAGGCACACCTCTCGGGCCTGATGGCGGAGGTCGCCTACGGCGGCGAGCACTACGTCATCGAGCGCCGGGGCAAGCCCCTGGCCGCCCTGGTGAGCGTGGACGACCTGGAGCGGCTGGAGCAGAGGCGCGCTACCTCGGCGCGACCACGGGGCGCTCTGGCCATCGTCGGCGCCTGGCGGGAGGTCGATGACCAAGACCTGGACGCCCTGGTCGCCGACCTCTATTCCGAACGCGCCAGGGATACCGGCCGGCCGGTGCCCCTCGAGGCCTGATGTACCTCCTGGACACGGACATCCTGAGCAACCTCCTCCGGCGCGCTCCATCGATAGCCTTGATCGCCAAGCTCGCCTCGGTGCCCCCGGAGCAGCAGTTCACCTCCAGCATCACCCTGGGAGAACTGGTCTACGGAGCGTACCGGTTGAAAGAGCGCACCGCTGCCCTGCTGCAGCGCCTGGACGAGACGTTGTTGCCCAACCTGCCCGTGCTCCCCTTCGACGCTTCAGCGGCCCGTCGCTACGGCGAGGCGAGGGCCGAGCTGGAGCGCCGGGGAACCCCGATCGGCGACGCCGACCTGCGCATAGCCTCAATTGCTCTCGATCGCGACTTCGCTGTCGTCACGGGGAATGTCCGCCATTTCGAGAAGGTCCCCGGTCTGGCGGTCGAGAACTGGCTGGAGTGACGGCGGCGCCAGACCGTTTGCGTTAAATTAGCGGGCGATCTGAACGTCGCCCCTACAAGGCGATCAGTGTGCGCCCACCCACCCAAAATACGCGTCGATGCCGGTCTTGTAGGCGGCGGCGATGGTCTGCCGCACGTCGTCGCGGCGCAGGAGGTCAGCCTCCTGGTCATTGCTCAGGAACAACGGCTCGGCGATGATGCCGGGCATCAGGCTGGGGCGGAAGTCCTTGTCCGTTCCCAGCAGATAAGAGTGCGGGTTGCTTGGGTCGCCGCCAACCTCGGAATCGTTCTTGACGCCGCGGTCTCTATCGTCGTAGCCCAGGGAGCGGATGGCGGAGATCAGGGCATCGTGCACGAAGACGGCCAGCGCCCGGTTGCTCTCCCCGAAGGAGCGCTCCGGGTTGTAGTAGACCTCCGTGCCGGACTGGCTGCGGTCGTCGGCGCCGTTGAAGTGGACGGAGACGATGATGTCCGCCTGCGCCTGGTTGGCCTTGTCGACGCGGGCCTGGAGCTCGTTGCGCTGGCTCGCCCGGAAGTCGGCAGGGTCAAAGGGGGTCAGCGTGTAATCGCCGTCGCGGGTGAGCAGCGTCTGGTAGCCGGCGTCCCTCAGGAGCGCATCGAGTCGCAGCGCCACGTCCAGGTCGATCTCCTTCTCGATGAGATCGATATTCCCCTGCCCATCGAGATGCGTGGCCCCGAAGTAGTACGGTCCCCCGTGCCCAGCGTCGATGGCGACGGTGAAAGGAGGGGCGCGCCGCACGGGAAAGTCAGTGGGCGAAGGGGTGGGCGCGGGCGTGGGCGCGAGGGTAGGCGCCGCAGTCGCCGGTGCAGTCGGCGAGGGGGCGAGGGATGCGGTTGCCGGCGATGGGCTGGTTGAGGCGGGGCTCTGGGTGTCCACGGGCTGGCGGTCAGGGCTGCTGCAGGCGGCGAGAACGAGGAGCGCGATGCCCAGTGCGAGGGCGGCCGCCAGGGGACGCCTTAACGTCTGCGGTTACCCTCTCGACAGGTCCCGCAGGACGGGTGAAATATCACCCGAGCTTGGCGACGCCAGCAAGATCGCGCCGTTGCTCACCCTCACCTGGTACACGGGTAGGGGCCTGCCAGCCGGGCCGCGCAGGGGCTCGCCGCTCTTCAGGTCGAACTGGGAGTCGTGGTGAGGGCAGGTGACGACGGCGCCCTCCACCTGGCCGTCGGCCAGGGGGCCGTTGGCGTGCGAGCAGCGGTTGCCGATGGCGTAGAGCTCTCCGCCGACGTTGAAGAGGGCCACCTGCTCGCCCCCGAAGTAGACCACTTTGGCAGTCCCGGGCGGCAGTTCGGCCAGATCAGCGACAGGCGTCCAGCCGGCGCCGTCGACAGCGTCGATGGGGGCAGTCTCGCGCGTCTCGTCGCCGGGGGCGCCCAGGGCATCCAGCGTCTGCCGCAGGCCCGTGGCTATGCAGCTGAAGACGGGGGTATCGCGCAGGGTGTACATGCTGCTGCGCGCCTCCCGCAGCTCCATCACCAGGTCCAGGAAGTCCGCCGGCTCGTCGGTCTCGAAGGAGACGACGAACTCCTGGTCGTCCAGGCCGAAGGAATAGGTGGTGTTGAGCTTGACAGACGGGTACCTGCGGCCGACCGCGATGTGCTCGTCCATCATCTTCTGGCGCTCCTCCAGCGGCAGCTGGTACCACTCGCGCGTCTTCACGAAGGGGTAGACGAAGAAGTAGCGCGAATCGGCGGGACGAAGCTCCAGCCGGCGGCGCGATTCCTCAGCGCTGATGTAGGCGGAGCGCCTGGTCATCGCCAGGTAGGAGTGCGGCATCGACAGGTAAGGGCCCAGGGATGTGCCGAGCAGCGCCGTCGCCAGCTCCTGAATCTCCTCCAGTCGATCGCCGATCTGCCAGAGTAGGAAGTCCACGTCCCCGCGCATGCCGACGACGCTGTAGCTGCGCAATTGGAGGCGATTGGCGAACGATTCTACGGCCTGGCAGAGCTGTTGTTTGCCTCGCTCCCTCTCGTCGGGAGGCAGGAGCCGCCAGGCGGGATCGACCTTGTAGAAGGAGAACTTGACGGCCTGGCGCCGCGCAGGGCCGGAAGTCTCGGTGTCGGACGGTGGGCGTTCGCTCATGACCGGCGCCTATCGTTGGGCGGGCTCGGGATCCGACGCCACGGCCTGCGGGAGGTGGAAGTTCGCCTCGTAGAGTTGGGCGATGCGCGCCAGCTCTTCGCCCGTGAGAGGCGGCGTGTCCGAGGCCGCTGCGAACTCCTGGAGCTGCTCGGCGTCGTAGATGTTGGGCAGGACGGAGACCACCGGCCGCGACGATAGGATGAACTGGATGGCGGCCTGGCCGATGGTGCGCCCCGTGCCGTCAGTGAGGAAATTGAGCTGCTCCAGCTTCTTGAGGCCGTCTGTGAGCCACTCACGCGGGCGGTGGCTGCGATGGTCCGTGGGCGGGAAGGTAGTCTCCGCCGTGAACTTGCCCTCCAGCAGCCCGGACGAATGCGGCACGCGCACCAGGACACCGACGTCCTGCTTGTCGGCGACGGCGAGGAAGCGGCGGCCGGGGTCCTGCTCCAGCAGGTTGTAGATCATCTGCAGGACGCCAATGGGGCGCTGGCGCATCGCCGCCACCCCCTCGGCTTCCCAGCCGATGGCCGGGCCCAGGGTGACGCCGTAGTGCCGGATCTTGCCCTGACGCTTGAGCTCCTCCAGGGTGGCGAACAGCTCATCGCTGTCGATCGCCCAGAGGCGAGGGTTGTGCAGCTGGTAGACGTCGATATAGTCGGTGCTCAGCCGCTGCAGGCTCCGCTCCAGGGCGAAGCGCACGTAGTCCGGGCTGAAGTCCTGAGGCAGCTCCTTCTGCCCTTGACGCCG
>JBGPMY010000052.1:0-9605 GCA_041487235.1 Dehalococcoidia bacterium | reverse complement strand
GGGGCGCCTTCCCAGCGGAGATCCGCGACCTTGTAGGGGAGGGAGAGGTTCTGCTTGCCCAGCAGACGGCCGCGAACCTGCACGCGGTACCCGGCTCGTCAATCTCGATCAAGCGGGCAGGATTGCCCCCCGCCGACGTGAAGGTTGACGCTATCGTTGACCTCCCCGTGGCGGACTCCTTGTTTCAGGCGATTGGCGGGCCGGCGGGAGCGAGTCCCCAGGCACCGCCGGACAATGTGCTCCTCTTGCCTTTGGATCAATGGCGAGATCTGTTCGACCCCGTTGCCAGTGTAGCGCCTGATTCGCTGCACACTCAGCTGCACGTTGCTCTTGCCCACGACCTACCATCCGACCCGGCCAGCGCCTTCACGCAGGTCGAAGGGCTCGCGCGCAACTACGAGACCCGCCTCGCGGGCGCCGCTCAGGTCGGGAACAACCTGGCCGCAAGGCTCGACGTCGCCCGCTCAGACTCCCTCTACACAGAGGTGTTGTTCCTATTCCTGGGCCTGCCCGGTATCGTCCTCGCCGGGCTGCTCACGCTGGTGCTCGTCTCGTCAGGCGGCGCCAGGAGACGGCGCGAGCAGGCGCTGCTGCGTCTGCGCGGCGCCACCGTTGCCACTGTGCTCCGGCTGGCGTCCCTCGAGGCCGTCTTCACGGCGCTTGGGGGTAGTGCCCTCGGCCTGGGGCTCGCCAGCGTCGTGGTCCGCGCGACGTTTGGCAGATGGGGCTTCGGTAACGGCAACCTGGCCAGCCTGACCTGGGGAGGTCTGGCGGTGCTGGTCGGCTTCGTTCTGGCCTTCGGCATCGTCCTTGTCCCAGCCTGGCGCGACGCAAACTCCACCTTCGCGAGTTCGCGAGCCACCGTGAGACCGATGCGGGCCCTGCCCTGGGAGCGCGTGGGGCTGGACGTCATGCTCCTGGTCCTGTCCGGCTTCGCCTATTGGCTCACCGCTCGCAGCGGCTATCAAGTTGTGCTGGCGCCCGAGGGCGTGCCGAGTGTGTCGGTATCCTACAGCGCCCTGATAGCGCCGTTGCTCCTGTGGGCCGGCGGCGCGTTGCTCGTGGTGAGGTTGACCGGCCTATTGCTGGCCCACAACCGTGGCATCGTCAGCTCGTTGGTCCGGCCTGTCGCGGGACACCTCTCCTCACTAACGGCCGCGTCGCTCTCGCGACAGCGCGGCGTGATCGCCACCGGCCTTGTCCTGATCGCCCTGGCTATCGCCTTTGCCATCTCTACATCTGTCTTCAATTCGACCTATCAGGCTCAATCGCGAATTGACGCCGAGCTGACGAACGGGGCAGATGTCACCGTGAGCGGGCCAGCCTCCGTGAATCTTGCGGATCGCGTACCCGAGATCGTGAAGCTGGAAGGCGTTACCGCCGTCGAGGCGATGCAACATCGCTTCGCCTATGTGGGCTCCGATCTTCAAGATCTCTACGGTGTCCACCCGGACACCTTACCCAGGGCGACCAGATTGTCGGACGCGTTCTTCACCGGCGCCAGCGCCGAAGAGTCACTCGCAGCACTGGCCAGTACTTCTGATGGCTTGCTGGTATCGGCGGAGACTGTGCGTGATTTCCAACTGCAGCCCGGCGACCTTGTCAGGTTACGGCTACAGAATGCCCTGGACCATCAATACCAAGTGGTGCCGTTTCATTATCTCGGGATAGTCCGCGAGTTCCCCACTGCGCCAAGCGACTCCTTCCTTGTCGCGAATGCCAACTACATCGCCGAGCAGACCGGCTCGCCTTCTACGGAGACGCTCCTGGTACGCACCGGCGAGAGCCCCCCGGCTGTGGCGGAGGCTGTACGGAGGTTGCTGGGCCCGAGCTCGGGAGCGACGGTTCGCGACGTTGAGGAGGCACGCAGGGTCAAGAACACCAGTCTCACGGCGGTGAGTCTCCGCGGCCTCACACGCGTCGAGCTAATTTTCGCTCTTGCCTTGGCTGCGGCGGGCGCGGGGCTTGTGCTGGCCCTTGGCCTGGAGGAGAGGCGTCGCACCCTGGCCATAGCGGTAGCCCTAGGCGCGCGACGTCGCCAGATTGGCGCCTTTGTATGGAGCGAAGCCATCGTTATGCTCGGTGGCGGTGCGCTTGCTGGCGCGGCGCTCGGCTGGGGTGTTGCGCAGATGCTAGTCAACCTCCTCACCGGGGTGTTCGACCCGCCTCCCGAGGGGCTCTCGGCTCCGTGGCCGTACTTGGCCCTTGTCGCCGCCGTCACGATCGGCGCGGTTACGGCCGCAGGACTGCTGATGACACGACTCGTGAGCCGTTCCGTTCTGGAGACGATCCGTCAGCTCTGAGTTCGTTGGGAATCGTCGAGATCTCCTGGTCTAGCGCATTGACCCCTCACGAGAGGGTCGAGCCGAAATACTTCGCGCGCTAGGAGCGGTCGCCTCCGTCCTCGCAGTCCAGACGGCGCACTATGGCGGATTAATGCGATGTGAACGCGGTCAATCGGCTTCGCCGGGCTGGACGCGGTCCCATCACGCCCGCTCTCCGCTCATACGTTGAACAGCACATTGATCACGTCGCCATCCTGGACGACGTACTGCTTGCCTTCCGTACGCAGCTGGCCGTGCTTTCGCGCCTCCGCGTGGGAGCCCAGTTCCAGCAGCCGGTCCCACGGAATCACCTCCGCCCGGATGAAACCACGCTCTATGTCAGTGTGGACGCGGCCCGCCGCCTGCAACGCGCTGGCGCCGGCGGGAACGGCCCAGGCCCTGGCCTCCTTCTCGGCGATCGTGAAGAAGGTCACCAGCCCCAGGAGCTCTTGCGTCAAGGCCAGCACCCGCTGCGTCGCCCCCTCCTCGGCGCCCAGCTCCCGGCGGAACTCTGCCGCATCCTCCGGGGCGAGCTCCGCCAGCTCCGCCTCCAGCTTGGCGCAGATCGCACCCGCCCTGGTACGGACGGTCCTTCCGGGGAAGGACGCCCCGTATTCCGTCTCGATTCTCGTCGCGTCACCGGCTTCGCTCTCGTCCAGGTTGATCACGAGGAGCATCGGCTTGAGGGAGAGCAGGCCAAAGTTGGCAAGCGATTTGACGTCCCCCTGGTCGGTCATTACATCGCGCAGCGGGCCGTCCGACTCCAGCAGCTGCTGGCACCGCTGCAACAAGAGCTGCTCTCGCTGGCCCACCTCGCGCTCTCCGGGACGCGCCGAGCGCACCGTGATCTCCAGCTTGCCGAGACGGCGCTCGATAATCGCCATGTCGTTCAACGCCAACTCCGCTTCGAACGCCACTATGTCCCGGTGCGGGTCGATGCTGCCGCGCGGGTGAGGGACGTCGTCGCGCCGGAACGCCCTGACGACCTGCATCAAGGCGTCGGCCCTGGCCAGCGACTCGCTGGCCTCGCCGGAAGGCGCGGCACCGCGGTCGAATAGCGGTGGCAGGTCGTGCAGCGTCACTTCCAGCGGCGTTACCTTCTTGGCCGCGACAAGCGCCGCCAGCCGCTCCAGCCGCTGGTCCGGAATCCTGACGACGCCGATGTGCTCGCCTCGCGCATCGCCGCTGGCGCCGCCGTGCCCCGCCGTCAGAGCCTTGAAGACGGTGCTCTTGCCGCTCAGGGGAAGGCCCACGATGGCCAGGTCCAAAGTCCCTCCTACCTCGTTGGTGCGCTCGTTGTGGCGCCAGCGTAAGAGCCCGCCGACGCCGCCGTCAAGGAGAGGCTCGGTTGCTTGGTACTCGCCTTGACAGCCGGTTCGCAGGGTCGCATATTGAGGTGACTGACCGGTCAGTGCAGGATCAGCCCTGCCGTTGACAACTCGGCGCCAGTCGGCTGTAATGAGCGCGTCACCTTAGTCTCCGTGATAGACAGGAGCTGGTCATGGTCACAGCGGAATTCAACCCGTTCGCCCCCGGCATGCTGGCGGACCCCTACCCCATGTACAACGCCCTCCGCCAGCACTCGCCAGTCCACTGGAGCGGGCTGATGGAGGCCTGGGTGCTCAGCCGCTTCGCGGATGTAGACTTTGTCCTCACCGACCCGCGCTTCTCCGCCGACCGCAGCCGGGCCCGCAACCGCTTCGCGCAGATGGCTGCGCAACAGCAGCAGCAGTTCGGCCCGCTGGGGCGCGCCCCCACGATGCTGGGCAGCGATCCGCCGGAGCACACGCGCCTGCGACGGCTGGTGAGCAAAGCGTTCACACCCCGCGCAGTGGAGGATCTGCGGCCGCGCATCCAGGAGATCGTCGATCACTTGCTGGACTCCCTCGACGGACGCAGCGAGTTCGAGCTGGTGCGAGAGCTGGCTTATCCCCTGCCCGTTATCGTCATCGCCGAGATGCTGGGCGTGCCGCCCGAGGATCGGGACCGCTTCAAGCACTGGTCGGACACCGTGGTCGCGACGCTGGGCGGCCCGTTCACGCCGCCGGACGTCCTGGAGCGCGCCCGCCAGAGCATCGAGGAGCTGGCGGAGTACATCCGCGGCGTCGTGAAGCAGCGGCGGCAGCAACCCAAGGGCGACCTGATCAGCGGACTCGTCGCCGCCGAGGAGCAGGGCCAGGTACTGAGCGAGGACGAGATCATCGCCTCCACGATCCTCCTGTTGATCGCCGGCAACGAGACGACGACGCACCTTATCAGCAACGGCATTCTGGCGCTACTCAAGAGCCCGGACCAGCTGGAGCGGCTGAAGAACGATCCCGCGCTCATGCCGTCCGCGGTGGAAGAGCTGCTGCGCTACGCGGGCCCGGTGCAGGCCACGGGACGCGTGGCCTCGGAGGAGGTCGAGATCGCGGGCCAGGCGGTCAAGGAGGGCGAGATCGCATTCGTTCTGCTGGCGGCGGCCAACCGCGACCCCGCCAAGTTCGAGAACCCGGACCAGCTGGACGTGGCGCGGAACCCGGCGGACCACCTGGCCCTCGGCGATGGCATCCACTTCTGCCTGGGGGCGCCGCTGGCACGGGCCGAGGCACAGATCGCCGTCGGCACGCTGCTGAGCCGCTTCCCGAAGCTATCCCAGGCTGGGGAGCCCGAATGGGGCGGCACCTTCATCATCCGCGGCGTGAAGCACCTGGCGCTTTCGATCTAACGGAGGTGCCCTCACCCCCGGCCCCCTTCGACTTCGCTCAGGACAGGCCTCTCCCGCCGGCGGGAGAGGGGTGGCCGCAGGTCGGGATAGGAGCGAAGGGCGTCCCGCCCAACGAAACACCTTCGGGGCATTAGCGCACTCACGACGACCTGTCTTTCTGAGCGCCGACCACGCCCTTCCAGGACGAGGGCGGTAGTCGCGAAGCCTGCCCTGAGCGCAGCCGAAGGGGAATCTGGGGTCGAGGGGAGTGGTGGGTCAGAACGCCCGACTGTCTGCCAAGCGGCAATCAGCGAGGCTCGGCGCTACTCGCCGAACGTCTGCTTGAGGTAGTCGATGACGCGCTGCCAGAGCCGATCCGTGTAGGGCTCCTGGCCCGCGATGAAACCGCTCGGCGCGCCCTCAATCTCGGTGTATTCGAACGTCTTGGCGGCGTCCTTCAGCTTGTCCCGGAACGAGCGCAACTGATCCGCGAGCTGGTCATCGCTCCCCACCACGATGAGGAGCGGCGTGTCCAGGGAGTCCACCAATCGGGCCGGAGATATCTCGTCGTAGACGCCGTTGCCGGCCGTGCCGCCCAGCTGCTCCACTGTCAACTGCACCTGGGCATTATTCGGTTCGCTCTGCACCAGGTCGGCGACGTCCACAAAGCCGTACAGGTTGACAGCAGCGGCCCAAGGGCGCTCGATCAAGGGTGACGCGACGGCGAGCGTCGCCATGTAGCCGCCGTGGCTCTCACCCATCGCCACGATTCGTGCGCCGTTGACGTAGGGCATCTGGCTCATGTAGCCGAAAGCGCCGCCCACGTCGGTCATCTCCTCGCGCCCAAACGGGCTCCAGCGGTAGTCGACGGAGAAGACGTTGTAGCCCAGGGGACAGAGGTGGCTGGCCACGACGCGGCCGTTCCTCAGCGCCGCCCGGTCCGCCTGCTCCGGGTCCTGAGCCGAGCCACCGTGCATCGAGATGACCAGCGGACGCGCCGGCGTATCCGAGGCGTCCGGCCTGTACAGATAGCCCGCCGTCCTGCCTCCGGTCTGCGCCAGCGTGACCTTCTCTTCCGGGCAGCCCGGTTCCGGGATGACGGAGGTGTCCTCCGTGGGGGACGGGGCCGCAGGGGCGGTGGTCGCCGCGCCCTCTGGTGAGGACGAAGGCGCGGTGGCGGTTCCGGCACAGGCGGTCGCGACGAGGGCGAGAGGCAGGACGAGAAAGGCGGTCCAGAAGGGGAGCAGAGGCCGCAGGGATGTCATCATCTTCGATCACGCATAACATCCCATAAAAGAACATCACAGGAAAGCCTGCCGGAGCCTTCCTGTGACGAGCCCAAAAGGGAGGGTTTGGGACCAATAGGTTAGACGCGGACCGCCCTTACCTGTTACATCACGGCGTGGTAAATTCAGGACATCGTGCGAGTCGACGAAGCGATGCCGGCGCTACGGACTCCGCGCCCGCTGCTGCGCGGCCACTTCCATCTCGTGGCGGCGCTGGCGGCCATCGCGGGCCTGGTGGCTCTCGTGCTGCTGGCGGACTCTGTGCGGGCCTACGTGGGCGGCGCCATCTTC
The DNA here is from genome assembly GCA_041487235.1 of Dehalococcoidia bacterium. Lineage (GTDB taxonomy): Bacteria > Chloroflexota > Dehalococcoidia > SM23-28-2 > RBG-16-64-32 > JBGPMY01. Next base: position 3,018 of record JBGPMY010000052.1, on the reverse strand, counting down.
GCCGCCAGCCTGATCCTGGTCTACGTCACGAGCGGGACCTACCACACGATCACTTGGGGCAGGCGCATGCACTCCCTGATGAAGCGCCTGGACCACGCCATGATCTTCGTGCTCATCGCCGGCACCTACACGCCGTTCTGCCTGATCGTCCTCAATGACGCCTGGGGCATCAGCATGCTCTCCGTCATCTGGGGTCTGGCCGGCGCCGGCGCCATCCTGAAGTTGGCCTGGCCGGGCGCGCCCAGGTGGCTGAGCGTGACGCTTTACGCCAGCGCCGGCTGGCTGGGCGTCGTGGCCGCGGTGCCGCTATCCCAATGGTTCGCCCTGGCGCCCCTTGTTCTGCTCGTGCTTGGTGGGGTGTCGTACACGTTGGGCGGCGTCATCTACGCCCTCCGCAGGCCCAACCCATTCCCGCGCGTCTTCGGCTACCACGAACTGTTCCACCTGCTGGTGATCGCCGGCAGCGCGCTGCACTTCTCACTCGTCGCCATCTACCTGATGCCGGCGTAGTCGGGCGGGCGAGACGGGCCTCGCCCCTAAGTTGCCTGCCCGGTAGGGCAGACCGTCAGCAGCGGGCACTCTCCGCACAGTGGGCGCTTTCGGCAGACATCCTTCCCCAGCCGCACAATCAGCGCGTGATATTCGTTGAACAGGCAGACATCCGGCGACAGATTCTCGGTGAATGATTGCTGCCACCCGTCGTACGTATCCGCCACCGGCCTGAACCCGAGCCGCGAGAACACCCGCCGCGTGTAGGCGTCGATGACGAACGCAGGCTGGCTGGCCGCGTACAGGAGAATGGAGTCTGCCGTCTCCGGGCCGATCCCGTGCGTACCCAGGAGAAGCGCCCTCAGGTCCGTCGCAGGCATCGCCAGCAGCCTGAGGAGATCGCCGCCGAATTCGTCATGTAGCCGATCGACGAACGCCTTCAGCTTGCGCGCCTTGGCGTTGAAGTAGCCGCTGGGCCGGATGAGTCGCGCCAGCTCACCCTCGCTCAGCCGGTGCAGCCCCTCCGGAGAGAGAGCGCCGGCCTTCTTCAGGTTAGAGATCGCCTTCTCGACGTTGGTCCAGGCCGCCGACTGCGTCAGGATGGCGCCGACGATCACCTCGAACGGCGACTCGCCCGGCCACCAGTGCTGCGGGCCGTAGGCCGTGTACAGCCGCTGGTAGACATCGATCAGGCGCTGCTCGAGAGTCACTTGCGGCTTGCGGACGCCCGCAGCTCTTCAGCCCGGCGCGTGACCCATTCCGGCACCTTCGCCTCCGGTACCAAATCGAAATACGGGACGTACGGCTTCACGTCCAACACCGGTGTGCCGTCGATGGCGTCCAGCCCTCGTACGCGCAGGACGTTCCGCTTCACGCCCAGCAGCTGCACAGTGGTGACGAGGATGGGGTTGAAGCGGATCTGGCTGCGGGTCGCCAGCACGCCCTGCAGCGGGTTCTGCGGATCGTCCCGCGGGTGCAGGCGGTGCTTGGAGCCGCGCACCTCGTCCGGCACCAGGTGGGGCCAGAACAGCACCATGATGTGCGAGTACGTGTCCAGGCCTAGCAGCGCATCCGCCAGCTCCGGGCGGATCACGATCTGTGACTTCACCTCCCGCCAGTCGCGCCCGTCGCCGGTCTCTTTCACGCGGCTGCGGACTACGCCGATGGGCCGCAGGTTAACGTCCGCCGGCTGCGGGAACGGCGCCGGTGAGCGACGACCGAACAGGCGGCTAGCGCGCTGCAGCACGCCTCAGCCTCCGATGGGCACGCCCACGGCCCACACGTAGCCGTCCGGGTCCTGCACCCACGTCTCGCGCCAGCCGTGTTCCTTATCGGTCGCGCTCTTCAGGACGGTCGCGCCCATAGCTCGGGCCCGCTCCTCCAGTCGATCGGGGTCCACACCGAACAGGCGCAACTCCGCGCCCAGCCCGCGGCCGTCGCCCGCGGTCAGCCGCCGGTGCCAGGGGTGCCCTTCATAGGTGTGGTCGGCGTGCAGCATAAGCTCAGTCATCACCCTTCTCCCGCGCACGGGAGAGGGGCCGGGGGTGAGGGCCTCGATCCTCAACGCGGCGAAATCGGGGTCGGAGTACCGCACTTCCGCCTGGAAGACCTCCCTGTAGAAGGCAACGGCGCGCTCCACGTCGGCCACCAGCAGATTGACGCTGAAGGCCGACAGCGACCGTCCGAACTCCCCGGCGGGCATCCACGGGTCGCCAACGCGCTTCTTAGCCATACGACACCTCCAGCCATTATAGTCGCACCTCCGGCGGCGGGATCAGCTCACTCGGAAGCCGCCTGCCTCCTCGGCAACAGCAGGAGCAGGCCCAGCAGCGCGGCGGCCGCTGTCGCGCCCCCCAGGAAGAACGGCGCGGCGGGGTCGATCTCGTCCCACAGGAGGCCGGCCAGCACGCTGGACACCAGTATCATGCCGCCGATGGCGCCGGTATACAGCCCCAGCGCCGTTGCCCGGTCCCGCGCCGGCACGAAGTCCGCCACGAAGGCGCGGCCCACTCCCTCGGTCAGCGCCATGTACAAGCCGTACACGCCGAACAGCGGCCACACCGCGGCGCCCGAGCCCGCCAGCCCGAACCCCACGTACACGAGGCCAAACAGCAGAAAGCCGAAGGCGATGACGTTGCGCCGCCCCAGGCGGTCGGACGCTATGCCGGCCGGAGTCGCCAGCGCGGCGTACACAGCGTTGAATACGATGTATCCCCCTACGGTCTCCGTATTGGAGAGGCCCAGGTCTTTGGCCCTCAGGATCAGGAACACGTCGCTGGAGTTGCCCAGCGCGAACAGCAGCCCGATGCCCAGGAAGACGTAGTACGGCCTGCCCAGCTCGCGCAGGGGCACCGCCGGCGCACCGCCATCGCGATCCCGCGGCCGCTGCTCCCTGACCGCGCCGAGCAGCAGCACCCCCGCCACCGCCGGCACCAGCGCCAGGACGAACACCAGCCGAAAGTTGTCGTCCAGAGCGGCCAGCAGGCCGAGGCCGATGGCCGGGCCGGCCACGGCGCCCATGGTGTCCAT
>JBGPMY010000051.1:0-9621 GCA_041487235.1 Dehalococcoidia bacterium | reverse complement strand
GTGCGGCTGAAGGTGTGCGGCTGGAAGAGGCAGACCAGGCGGCGGCCCGGGAAGCGGCTGCGGGCGGCGGCCAGAGTGGCGCGCACCTCCGTGGGGTGGTGCGCGTAATCGTCCATGACGCGGACGCCCGCCGCCTCGCCTACCAGTTCGAAGCGCCGGCGCACGCCGCGGAACTCGGCGACGGCGCTCTTGATCTGCTCCGGCGATAGTCCCAGGAGGTGGCCGACGGCGATGGCCCCCAGAGAGTTGCTCACGTTATGGACTCCCGGCAGTTGCGTCTCTACGGTCCCCCAGGGCTGTTTCCGAAATTTTACCATAAAAGATGATCTGTCTATACCCTTTTGCGAAATATTTTCCACCGTCCAGTCCGCATCCGCAGACAGACCGTAGGAGACGACGTGGACGGGGCCCGTTACGTCGTCTCCTACGGTCAGGGGAAAAAGTGCCTGCAGGGCAGGGGAGTCCTGGCAGGCGACGATATAGCCGTTGTCTTCAACCTGGGAGAGGAACTGACGGAAAGCCTCTGTCAGCTTCTGGAATGAGCCGTAGTAGTCCAGGTGGTCTGGCTCCACGTTGGTGACGAGGGCGACGAACGGGCGGTAGTTCAGGAACGCGGCGTCGTACTCGTCCGCCTCCACCACGAAATGCTCGCCCTCTCCCGGCATGGCGTTCGTTCCCAGGTCCAGCATCTCGCCGCCCAGCATAAAGGTGGGCGAGAGGCCGGCCCGCCAGAGCATGTAGGCGACGAGGGAGGTGGTGGTTGTCTTGCCGTGGCTGCCGGCCACGGCTATCACCCGTTTGCCCTCCATCACGCGGGCAACCATCTGCGCCCGCTTGATGGTGGCGATGCCGCGCCGTCGCGCCTCGATAAGCTCTGGGTTGTCATCGTGAGCGGCGGAGGTGTAGACCACGAGCTCAGCGTCATCAACGTTGGCCGGGTCGTGGCCGCCGTGCACTGTGACGCCCAGCTCGGCCAGTCGGGAAGTCATGGCTGAGAGGTGAAGGTCCGAGCCGGAGACGGTGTGACCGCGGGCGCGCAGGATCTGGGCGATGCCGGACATGTGCACGCCGCCCACGCCGACGAGGTGGACGCGTTGAGGGATCGCCCGAACGGCCGTGTCGTTCACGCCGGTGCTCCATTGGCCAGCTCAATCAGGATGCGGGCGATGCGCCCGGCGGCATCGGGCCGCGCCAGCCGGCGGGCCGCCTCGCTCATTGCCCGCAGCCGCGCCTCGTTGTGCAGGAGCTCGCCCACCAGGGGGAGCATGGAGTGCAGCTTGTCGTCGTCCAGGATGACGGCCGCGCCGTTGCTGGCCAGGTACTTGGCGTTCAGCCGCTGGTGCCCCCCGGCGTAAGGGTATGGCACCAGTATGGCCGGCAGGCCTACGGCCGGCAGCTCGCCCAGCACGGAGGCGCCGGAACGGCAGAGCGCCAGATCGGCCGCCGCCATCGCCCAGGCGATCTCCTCGTGCATGTAGGCGAAGAGGTGGTAGCGGCTACGCAGGCCATCCGGCAGGCTGTCGCGGATCTGCGCCAGCCAGGGCTCATCGCTGCGGCCGCAGAGGTGGATGACTTCACATAACTCCAACAGCCCCGAAAGGTCGGCCGCGATAGCCTTGTTGATGCTGTGCGCGCCAGATGACGCTCCGGTGACGAACAGCACCTTCTCTTCCGGGTCCAGCCGCAGGCGTTCGCGGGCGCCGGCGCGGTTGGCCTGCCAGAACTCCTCGCGCACCGGGTATCCGGTGACGACGGTCTTGGCGGTAGGCAGCCGGCGCAGGCTCTCGATCGCCGTCACGGTCACGCGCTGCGCCAGGCGGGCGATGGCGCGCACGGCCCAGCCGGGGTAGAGGTCCGGGAGGTAGACGGCCACCGGGACGCCGCGACCGCGGGCGGCCAGGGCGACCGGGAAGCTGGCGTAGCCGCCCGTGGACAGGACGACCTGTGGCATGAACTGCCGCAACACCCCCCGCGCCTGGGCGGCCCCAAGGGTGATCTTGGCGGCGTTCGCCGCCATCTCCCAGGGCATCCGCCCGCGAATGGGGGCCGACGTTATCGTGCGCAGCGGTAAGCCGGCTCGTTCCACGATCTCTCTCTCGGCGCCGCTGTTGGAGCCGATGTAGAGGACCTCGAGCTTATCGCCCGTTCGGTTGCCGTTGGACGCGAGTTCGCGCTCCAGAGCCCGCGCGATGCTTAGAGCCGGGTAGACGTGGCCTCCCGTGCCGCCGCCGCTGAGCGCGAGCCTCATGCCGTCTCCCTCCCGAAGGCGGGCCGTGCGGCTGTACGGCGGCGCCTCCCGGCGCTGGCGGCGAACCGGGGCCGTGGCGGGGCGCTTGGGCGCGCCGAATAGGCCAGGCCGGAGCTGTACCGGGAAACGCTGAGGAGAACGCCGACGCCTGCCATGACGGCGATCAGCGACGAGCCCCCGTAGCTGAGGAAGGGCAGCGGCACGCCCGTCAGCGGTATAGTTCGGGTGATGCCGCCGATGTTGATCAGGGTCTGATAGGCGATCCAGCTCACGATGCCGATGCAGAGAAGCGTCGCGAACTGGTCCCGCGAGCGCATCGTGACACGCAGGCCGCGATAGACGAAGAAGGCGAACAGTGCCAGGATCGCCATCAGTCCTATGAAACCCAGCTCTTCGCCCAGAATGGCGAAGACGCCGTCCGTGTGGGATCCGGGGAGATAGAAGAACTTCTGGCGGCTCTCGCTCCAGCCCAGGCCCAGGGGGCCGCCGCTGCCCAAGGCGATCAACAGCTGCAGAATCTGGAAGCCGTTCCCTTGCGGGTCAGAACCGGGGTCAACGAAGCTGACCAGGCGGTCCAACTGGTAGTCTCTCTGCAGCACGACGGCGTAGCTGATGATCCCGCCGACGGCGATCAGTAGGCCCAGGTGGCTGAGCGGCGCCCCGGCGACAAAGAAGAGGGTGCTGGCCGTGAGCAAGATGATGATAGTCGTTCCCATGTCCGGCTCCGCGATCACCAGTCCGCCGATGACGCCTAGCATCAAGACGAAAGGAACGAAGCCCAGGGAGAACCTGTTGATCTGCTGGCCGCGGCTGGCCAGCCAGGCCGAGATATAGATGATAACGGCCAGTTTGGCGTACTCGCTGGGCTGGATCGACACGGGCCCCAGTTCCAGCCAGCGCGCTGCACCGTTGCGCTGCACGCCGATGCCGGGCACGAGAACGGCCAGCAGGCCCAGTAGCGCCAGGGCCAGCATGGGCACGCTGAGCGCGCGCAGCTGCGAGTAGTTCAGCCGCATGAAGAAGACGAGGGCACCCAAGCCAACCAGCGCGAACACCGCCTGCCGGGCCACGAAGTAGTTCGTGTCGCCATAGAGGTGATAGCCGATGGCGAAGCTGGAGCTATAGACGGCGAGCAGCCCCGTGATCAGCAGCATGGCCGTAGCCACCAGCAGAAGATAATCTGGAGGTCCGGCGCGCAGGGCGCCCGCCTGGCGGTACTCCGCGTCAACCCTTAGGGGAGCGATGGCTGCTCCTCCCCTTCGGCTGCGCTCAGGACAGGCTTTATCATCTGCTGGACGAGCGCTCGAAAGTGCTCGCCGCGACGCTCGAAGTTCTCATAGGCGTCGTAGCTGGTGCCGGCGGGGGACATGAGGACGACGTCGCCCCGATGGGCCAGAGTGCGGGCCGCCTCGACTGCTTCAGGCAGCGTCTGCACCGTGACCACCGCGGCGCTTCCTGCGCCGGGCGAGGCGGTCATCGCCGCCTGGAGCTTTGCCGCCGACTCTCCGAACAGGATGACGGCGCGGCAGCGGCGCAGGGACTCGTGCGCCAACTCCTGCAGCGACAACGCTTTGTCGCGTCCGCCCAGGAGGAGGACGATCGGCTCGCCAAAGGATCGGATTCCTGCCAGCGTCCGCTCTGGCGTCGTGGCGATGCTGTCGTTGTAGTACTGGACTCCATCCGCTTCGCCCACCTTCTCCAGGCGGTGGGGAACGCCGCGGAAGGACTCGATAGCGCAGGCGATGGCATCGCCGGAGACGCCGCAGGCCGCCGCGACTGCCGTTGCCGCCACTGCGTTGGCCCGGTTGTGCGCCCCGCGCAGCCTCAGATCGCCGAGCCTGAACAGCCGCTCCTCGAGCGATGCGCAGCGCCGGATGGCCCACCCGTCGCGAACGAAGATGCCCTCGCCGGGGACGTCCCGAGTTGCGCTGAACCAGACCAGCCGCCCTTTCACGTCGCCTGCCAGCGCCCGACACTCGGCGTCGTCGTAGCCTAGCACCGTGATGTCCTCCTGCTGTTGGAAGCGGATCAAGTTCGCCTTGAGCTGGCGGTACTCGTCCCAGGAGAAGCGGTCCAGGTGGTTCGGCGTGATGTTGAGGACGGCGGCTACGTGGGGGCTGCGCTCCACGAGCTGCAGCTGAGTGTGACTTACCTCCAGCACGGCCCACGTGTACGGGCGGATGCTGTCCAGATGTTCCAGCAATCCAACGCCGATGTTGCCGCCCACGAAGACCGGCCGTTCGTCGGCCTGGAACATGTCGCCTACCAGGGCGGTCGTCGTCGTCTTGCCGCTGGAACCGGTGATGCCGGCGATCGGCCCAGGGCAGAGGTCCAGGAAAAGGCCAAGCATAGAGGAGATGCGGATGCCGCGCTCCCGTGCGAGTCGCAGGGCGGGCAGATCCAGGGGCACGCCCTGCGAAACGAACACGGCGTCGGCCTCGCAGACGTCCTCGGTGCGATTCGATCCCAGCGACAATCGGACCGGCAACCCTGCCAGATCACCCATCCGGTCGGCCAGCTTCTCAGCAGGCTTGGAGTCCGATACCGTGACGGACGCGCCGCGACGGGACAGATAGCGGACAAGGTCTACGCCCTCGATGCCCAGACCCACCACGGTCACTCTTTTGCCGGAGAAGTCCAGGTCATCCAGTGCGTCCAGCTGGCGGATGTCCATCTATACCTCCAGGGCCAAGACCACGCCCAGCGTTGCGCCCAGGGCGCCTATAATCCAGGACCGCTGCACAACCTGCACCTCGCTCCAGCCCACCTGCTCGAAGTGGTGGTGGAGAGGCGCCATGCGCAGGATGCGCTTGCCCCCCGTCAGCCTGAAGTAGGCGACCTGCACGGCGTCGGACAGCCCCTCCAGCAGGAACACGACGCCGACCAGCGGCAGCACCAGCCACTGGCCGGTCATGAACGCGACGACGGCCAGGCCGCCGCCCAGGGCCAGCGCGCCGGTATCGCCCATGAAGATCTGCGCCGGATGGGAGTTGTGCCAGAGGAAGCCGAGGACGGCGCCGGTGACCGTGAAGCAGAAGGCGCCGAGGTAGGTCTGCTCCTGGGAGAGAGCTATGCCTCCGTAGGCGGCAAAAGCGATGGCCGCCGTGCCGGCGACGAGGCCGTCCAGCCCATCGCTGACGGCGACGCCCCCCGCCGTCAGCACGACGACGCCGAGGGCTGCGAGAAGGTACCACGCGCCCAGGTCGTGCCGCCCGTCGTACGGGATGTTCACCGCGCTCAGTTCCAGGGCTTCGTAAAGCACCAAGGCCGCGGCCAGGCCGACGCCGACGAAGGCGATGAACTTGACGCGCTTGCTGAGGGCCCAGGGGCGGTGGCCCTGCAGGGAGCCGAGATCATCGACGAAGCCGAGGGCAGCCATCGCGCCCATGACTGCTAAGGGGCCAGCGATGGAGTAGCGCCCGAAGAAGTTGGCGGCCAGGGTGAAGACGGCTATCGCGGCCACGATCAGCAGGCCGCCCATCGTGGGCGTGCCGGCCTTCGACATGTGCGACTCCGGGCCCCACTCGCTGATCTCTTTGCCGATCTTCAGCCGGCGAAGGAGCCTGATGGCCGGGTACCCAGCTATCGTCGTCGCTACCAACGTCATCGCTCCTAAAGCCAGCGCATAGATCATTTCGCCACCAGGGCGTCTACCAGGGCTTCCAGCCCCGCCGCCCGCGATCCCTTGACCAGCAGGTGATCGCCCGCCCGTAGCTCGCCGCGCAGGGCCTCGAGCGCATCGGGAACCGAACCGACGAGGCGTACGTCGTTGAGCCCGGCGGCCCGCGCCGGTTCCGCCATGACGTGCGCCGGCGCGCCGATGAGGAGGAGCAGGTCGCAGCTAGTCGCGGCGACCTCACCCACGCGGCGATGGCCTTCCGCGGAGGCGGCGCCCAACTCCGCCATCTCCGCCAGCGCCGCCATGCGCCGGCCGGGCAACTCGGCCAGGAGCTCGAGGGCGGCCAGCATGGAGGCCGGGCTGGCGTTGTAGCTGTCGTCGATGATTGTGCAGCCATTGGCGCCGGGAATGACACGCATGCGCAGCGCCGGCCGCGCCGTCGCCAGCGCCTCGGCGATCTCCTTCAGGCTCAGGCCGTCGTCCAGGGCCACGGCGGCGGCGGCGAGAGCTGGATAGAGGTGGTGCTTGCCGGGCAGGGGGCAAGAGACATGAACCGAGGCCTCGCCGTAGCTCAGCCGGAAGGAGAACCCGTCCAGCCCGCGGCTGACGACGTCGCTTCCTAGTACCTGGCACTGCTCGGACTGTCCGTAAAGCAGAACCCGCGCCTGCGTGCGCGGGGCCAGGGCGGCGGCGCGGGCGTCGTCGCCGTTGAGGACGGCTAGTCCATCGGGAGGAAGCGCCTCCACGAGCTCGGTTTTGGCGGCGACGATGGCGCCGATGGAGCCCAGACGCTCCAGGTGGACGGGACCGATGTTGGTCACCACACCCACTTGCGGCGCGGCTATGCCGGCAAGCAGCGCAATCTCGCCACGGGCGTACATCGCCAGCTCCAGGACTGCCCTCTGATGCTCCGGCGCCAGCTTGAGGAGGGTGAGCGGGATCCCGATCTCCGTGTTCAGATTCGCCTCGCTCTTGAGCACGCGGAAGCGCGTCCCCAGCACGGCGGCGATCAGCTCTTTGCAGGTGGTCTTGCCGACGCTGCCTGTGACACCGATGACGCGAACGTCGTGCTGGCGTCGCCAGTGGGCGGCCAGCCGTTGCAGCGCCTCCAGCGAATCGCTGACGTGAAAGAGGGCCGCATCGGGCGGCGCTTCGACGGGCCGATCTACGATGGCGCCGGCCGCGCCCGAGGCCAGCGTCTGGGCGACGAAATCGTGGCCATCGCTGTGGTCCCCGCGCAGGGCGAAGAAGAGATCGCCGGGCGTGGCCTGTCGCGAGTCGATGATCGCCCGCCGGAACGTCGATGCCGTCGGGCCGCGGCCGGCCACCAATGCGCCTCCTATCCCTTCCCAGATGTCAGTCACCGCCAGCATCTTCCCCATACTACGCGATCTACTGGACCTCGGAGACCAGCGCCGGCTCCGTGGGCGGGACCTTCATGTAGGCCAGCGCCTGTTGCACGATGCGTCCGAAGGCCGGCGCCGCGACAACAGTGCCCCAGGGCACGTCCTGCGGCTCGTCGATCTTCACCAGAATGGCCAGCACCGGGTCTTCCAGGGGCGCCACGCCCACGAACGACGAGATGTAAGCGCCGGGCTTATAACCGCCGTTCTCCGTCGCGATATTGGCCGTCCCCGTCTTGCCGCCCACCTTGTAACCCTGCACGTCCAGATACGCCTTTGGTATTCCGTCCACTACAACGCCCATGATGTGCCTCAGGGTCTGGGAAGCCTCGGCGGATATGACTTGTTCGCCTGCTTCCGGCTGTACGCTCTGTGCGCCCAGAGGAGAGACGATCTCCTTAACCACGTGGGGCTTCATGGCCAGGCCGTTGTTGGCGATGGTCGCTAACGCCGTGGCCATCTGAAGGGGGGTGACGCTGATCGCCTGGCCAAAGCTGTTGGTGGCCAAGTCTACAGGTTGCCAGCCTTCGGGATCGTTGTCCGGAGTGCGCACGCGCCCGGGGGCCTCGCCGGCGAGGCCGATGCCGGTGGGTTTGCCGAAGCCGAACCGGTCTACGTATGTGTAGAAGTTCTGGGCGCCAGCCTGCTGGGCCAGCCAGGCCGCGCCGGTGTTCAGGCTTTTGGAGAGGATCTGCGTGACCGTCTGCGAGCCGTTGGCGCTGAAGTCCCAATTGTGGATGGACCACCCGCCCAAGTTCACGACGCCGGAGTCGTACCACCAGGTGTCTGGATTCACGAGCTTCAGGTCCAGCGCCGTAGCCGCCGTCACCAGCTTGAAGACGGATCCCGGCTCGTACATGTCGGTGATGGCGCGGTTGCGGTAGAGGGCGACTTTGGAGTCGTCGCTGAGGTCCAGATTCGTCAGGTCGAACGTGGGGCGGCTGGCCATGGCCAGTATTTCGCCGGTCTTGGGTTGGATAACGATGATCGTGCCGCCGCTGGCCTTGTGTTCCTTGACGGCCTTATCCAGCTCCGTTTCGGCCAGCCGCTGGATATATCGATCCAGAGTGAGGACGATGTTGGCGCCGGGCTGCGCCGGCACCTCCTGACGGTCGCCCAGCGCCAGCTGGTTGCCCAGGCCGTCCCTCTCAAAGGTCACAGAACCTTTGGCGCCACCCAGGATGGCGTCGAGGTCGGCTTCCAGCCCTGTGAGGCCGACGTTGTCTTTCCCCACGAAGCCCAGTAGCTGCGCCGCCAGATTTCCTTCGGGGTAGACGCGGTGGCTGCTGCTCAGCAGCCGCACGCCGCGCAGGCCCAGATCGCGTACGGCCGTGGCCTGCTGGAAGTTCAGCGCCTTGGCTGCGGCGACCTCGAAGACATCCGTGCCGGCGACGTTAGAGATCAGCTTGTCCGCCGGAACGCGTGTGATATCGCTGATCTTCTTCGCCGCGTCTTCGGCAGCGGTCCTGTCTTCCCAAGCTTTGCGCTCCACCATCACGTCAAAGGTGTCTTCGCTGCCGGACAGAGGATAGCCGTTGCGGTCCAGCAGGGCGCCCCGGCGGTCAGATAGCGTCTCCTGGCTGACGTGCGTCAAGCGCGCCTCCGCCGCGTACTGCTGGTGATCGATGATCTGAAGCTGCGCCAGGCGGCCCGTGATCACGAGTGTGCCGATGCCGATGACCGCGACGATTGTCCACAGCCGCCAGGTGACGCCTCCAGCCGCTGTCTTACTCACTGAGGTGCCTCATCGCTAAACACCCGCCCGCTGTTTCACGGCAGCGGCAACCAGCCGAATGCATCTTCCCAGAGGGAGGAGCCGGCGTTCTTTTGCTCGTGGCTGGACGGCAGGAAGCGGCTGGGCAGCTTACGCTCCGCCGGCGGCGCCAGGTCGACGCTGATGTAGTGCACTTCTTTCGGGGGACCCATCTTCAGGCGCTTGGTCGCCTCTTGTTCGATACGGTTGAGGCTGCCGAGGGTGGCCACATCCAGCTCCAGCTCCCGCAGGCGGGCCTCCCAGTCCGTCTTCTCCTGCTCCAACTGGTGGACGGTGCCTGCCCTAGTGGTGGCGTCGCTGGACTGGACGAGGGGCAGCAGAGCGGCCAGACCCACGACCATGGACGCCGCTATCAGCAGGACCGGAAGGTTGGGCGAGCGCAAGAGGTCTGTCAGCGCTGTGCCGCCGTGTGCCTTGCGAACAGTGGCCATCAGGTTCCCGCCAGCCTTTCGGCCGCGCGCAGACGGGCGCTGCGGCAGCGCGGGTTGGCGGCGATCTCCATGGCGGTGGGCGTCACCGGGTGCTTCGTGACGATGCGCAGAGTGGCCTTGTGCCCGCAAGAGCACGCTGGCGCGTC
>JBGPMY010000050.1:0-9638 GCA_041487235.1 Dehalococcoidia bacterium | reverse complement strand
GCCGTCCGGCGCGGCGTGCTGCCGTAAGTCAGGGTGCTCGCTTTGCACCGCTGCGACTACGGCGTCGATGGACGTCTGTACCTCCGAAGTGTCGACGCCCTGCGCCTGCAGCTTGTCCCCCAGGACCAGCTCCACGTGCTTGGGGGCGCCCAGCCGCTGGTAGATGGCGATCGTCTCGTCCAGCAGGCGCATCGCCTGCTGGCGATCGCCCTTCTTGTCGCGAGTCAGGTACATGAGGGCGCGCGACCCCAGGGCGTCGGCCTCGTCCCAGGGCAGGCCATACTTGCGGACGATGGCGACGGCCTCGTCGAAGGTCTCCTCCGCCTCCTGCCACTTACCCTGGGCGCCCAGGAGCTCCGCGTGGGCCAGCGCCACGCCCCCCGCCGTGCCTCCCCAGTCCTCGCCGCGGGCCAGGGCTTCCTGGCAGAAGTCCACGTGCTGTTGCGCCTCATCGGGGCGGCCGGTCCTGGCCAGCAACCGGGCCAGCATCATGGGGTTCCTGAGGCCACCGAAGGCTCGTATCCCCGCCTTCTTGTCTGCCTCCACGCCTTCGCGGAGGTGCTTCTCGGACTCGTCGTAGCGGCGCCATGTGAAGTACAGCTCGCCCAGGAGATGGGTGGCGCCGCGCTGCTGCGCGGCATTGCCGCTACTGGCGCCCGTATCGCGCTCTTTCAGGAGGCGCGACTCCACTGATTCCCACTCGCCTTCGGCGATCGGCAGCAGCCTATCTAGACCACCCCCAAACATGCCGGGTGCTTTCCCGCTCTCTCGGGCCTCGTCCATCTGCCCCGCCCACAGCGAGCACTGACCTGCCATGGACTGCCAGGAGCTACGGAGCAGAGGCGCGGCCGCCACCTGGGGCTTCTCCATCTCTCGCCTGGCCCGCCTGAGGCCCTCGGCCGGGTCTCGGCGGGAGAACCCGCCGTAACCAGTCAGGAACGACGCGGCCAGAAAGCTGACGAAGGTAAGGTTCTCCTCCTCCGCGATGTCATAGGCCCGCTCCAGGTGATCGAGCCCTTCCCTCAGCCTGCCCACGGCGGCGGTGGCCCATCCCACGAAGGCCAGGGCGTTGGCGACGACGGGCCGCGAGCCGATCGTCTCGCCGATCTCCAGGGCGCGGCGGGCGTGCGCCTCGCACTTGTCCACTTCCAGCGTGTACATGCAGGCGGTGGCCAGGCCCAAGCGGACGTACGCCAGGCCGGCGCTCTGCGGGGCGTCCTTCTCCAGGATGGCTCGCGCCGCTTCCAGGTGGGCGATGCCGTTGGGCAGGTCCATCCCCCGCGTGGTGAAGGAGACCATCGCTCGGCCCAGCCGGGAGTGCATCGCCGCCACCTTGCCGCGGGCGCCCACGCGCTCGTAGATACTCAGGGCCTTCTCCAGGTACGAAGCGCCTTTCTCGAAGTCGATGCCGCTGAGGTAGGTGACGTCGCCCAGCCGCTCCAGGAGCTGGGCCAGCTCAGATTCATCGCCGCCCTGCTCCTCCATCAGCTCCACGGCGGTCTGCCAGTGACGGACCGCGTCCTCCCAGGCGTAGACCCGCACGGCCGCATCGGCAGCCTGGCGCGAGTAGTCGATCGCCTTGGCGGCGTCGTTCCCCTGGTGGTAGTGGTAGGCCAACTGGCCCACGTAGGGCTCCAGCCGTCCCGCTCGGGCCTGCTCCAGGGCGCGGCCGGCCCGCAGGTGAAAGCGCTGCTTGCGAGCGATGGAAAGCTCGCCGTACAGCGTCTCTTCCACCAGGGCGTGGCTGAAGCGGTAGGCGGCGCCACCGGCGCCCCTCCGCTCCTCGATCAGCTGGGCCGCCAGCGCCTCCTCCAGGGAGGAGAGCAGCGTGTCCTCATCCATCTCGGCCAGGAGCGTCAGGACATCGAAGTCGAACTCGCGGCCCAGGACGGAGGCGAAAGTGAGGGCCTGGTTGGTGTCCTCGCGCAGCCGGGACAGGCGGCGGCCGATCACCTCGCGCACGCCCTCCGGGATATTCTCAGCGATGAGGGTTGGGTCGCCCACCCAGCGGCCCTCCTGGCGGGAGATGGCGCCGGTGTCCACCAGGTGGAAGATTATCTCCTCGATGAAGAAGGGGTTCCCTTCCGTCTGCTGGTGAAGAATCTGCGCGAACTGGCGCGGCACGTCGTGCTCCGCCCGCGCGGCCAGGAGCGCCTGGACGCCGTCCGTGTCCAGCCCGCGCAGGAGGATGCGCTCGTGAAGGCGCTCGCGGCGCAGCTGGGCGACGACTTCCGAGAGCGGATGCCGGCGGTCCAACTCCACGTCGCGGTAGGTGCCGACGACCAGGATGCGGCTATCGGCCAGACGGCGGGCCAGATGTTGCAGCAGCAGCAGCGACGGCTTGTCCGCCCAGTGGATGTCGTCCAGGATCAGCAGCAGCGGGTTGGCGCGCGAGGCGTTCACCAGGAACGATGTGACGGCCTCCAGCAATCGATAGCGCTCGGCCTCCGGCTCCTGGGGCGAGGAGGGCGGCAGGTCAGGGACACGGGCGCGCACCTCCGACACGAGCTTGGCGACATCAGAGCCGCCGTCGCCCAGCTCCTCGCGCAGGGCGTCGGCCGGGCGGCTGTTGACGTACTGCCGCAGCGCCTCCACGAACGGGATGTAGGGCGGCGCGCCCTCGCTCTCGTAGCACTGGCCCAACAGCACCTGGCCGCCCCGCAAGCGGGCGTAGACGGACAGCTCGTCGCTGAGTCGCGTCTTGCCGATACCCGGCTCGCCCACGACCATCACCAGGGCGCCGTGGCCGGACATCGCCGCCTCCAGCCGGTCTTTGAGCTGGCCCAGCTCTTTGTCGCGACCCACGAAGCGCGAGCGGCGGGAGCCAGCCGCGCCCGCCTGTGGCCGCGGCGCCTCGCCGGCGGGAGCGGCCTCGGCGGGGGCCGAGGCGATGCTGGCCAGGGCGGTGATCACCTCGCCGGCGGAGGCAGGCCGCTGATCCGGCGATTTGGCCAGCAGCCGCAGGATCAGCGACTCCAGCGCCTGTGGCACCTGCGGGTTGTGCCAGGAGGGCGCCAGCGGCGGTGTGTTGACGTGCTGGGAGATGATGCCGACGGTGTCATCGCCGATGAAGGGCGGACGGCCGGTCACCATCTCGTACAGGACACAGCCCAGGGAGTAGAGGTCGCTGCGTGCGTCGACCTCGCCGCCGAGCGCCTGCTCCGGCGGCATGTAGGACGCCGTGCCGACCATCGTGCCGGCCATGGTCAGGCGCGAGCGGTCTATCGCCACCGCCAGGCCGAAGTCGCCCAGCTTGGCGGCCTGCGCCGGCCCTGAGCCCACCGCTGGGTCTGTCAGCCAGACGTTGCCGGGCTTCAGGTCGCGGTGGATGACGCCGCGCGTGTGGGCGTGCTCCAGCGCCTGGGAGAGCTGCGTGGCGATGCGCAGCGCTTCATCGATAGGGAGCCGGTGGCCCTCGGCTTGCCGGACCAGCCCTTCCAGGTCGCCGCCGGCCATGTACTGGCTGACGATGTAGGGCTGGCCTCGCCCGTCCGAGCCATCCTCGCCGATGTCGTGAATAGTGACGATGTGCGGGTGGTCGCCCAGGCGTCCCATCGCCTGAGCCTCCCGGCGCACGCGGGCCAGCCCTGCCTCGTCCAGCCCATCTGTCTTGATCAGGGCGATGGCCACGTCCCGGTCGAGCCGGGTGTCGTGCGCCAGGTAAACGCGCTTGCGGCCGCCCTCCCCCAGGAAGCTCTTGACCTGATAACGCCCGGCCGCAAAGGAGACGGGTAGGGGCGCCGCTTGCTGCGCCCTAACTGCTGGCGCCGGCGTAGGCGTCCCTGTAGCGGCGACGCTTGCCTCGCCCGCGGAGGCGACCGAACCGGCCAGGGGGCCGCCGCACTGGCCACAGAAGCGCTCCCCGGGCTGATACGCTGCGCCGCAGGAGGCGCAGGCAAGCGTCAGCTCCGCGCCGCACTGAGCGCAGAACCTCCGCCCTTCGCGATTATCGTGCCCGCAGGCTGTACATAGCACGGGTGGCCGCCCCAATCCAATAGCGTTAAGCGAATCAAATACTGCGGTAAGGGGGAAGGCTTGTCAATCGAGAGGGCTTGGGCGCGGCAAGCAGCGCCCCTACGGCCGACGAGGCGGGCGCAGCGCTTCCGTGCCGGACGGGCTCCCGTTCAGATGGGCGCAGGTCGCGTACGAGTCGGGCGACCACATAGAGTCGCCCCTACCGGTCTCCGGCTACCTTCCGCAGCCTCCGGCAAATCCTCTTGACTAATTTCACCTGACCAGCTATTGTTGAGCCAAATTGAATAGGGTGGGCCCAGCGACCAGGGACAATTGGGAAACCAAGTTGCCGCAGGTTGAAGTGCCTTCGCGGGGGTTGACGATGGAAGTTAGGCTTGATGTCTCATCGCCGCCCCCTGATTATTTCAAGCGCGGTCATGAGACACATTGGAAATGTGTGCTGCTTGTGACCGCTCCTGTGTTTCTCGGTCACAACGCGTACCAGAGGAAGGTGCATTCTTGTGACGAGAAACGCGCAGCGGAGCACCGAGTCGATGCCGGGATCGAGGCACGGTCTTGTCGTTTCCGCCGCGGTTTCGGTTGTCTGGCCCTGGGTCGATACGCTGCCGAGCTGGGCAATCGTTGTCCTGACACTAGGATTTGCATTCCTAGCTGCGCTTGACTGGCTCAAGAGGATTTTTCCCGAACCGTTTCAAGCTGTAGGGCAGCGAATCGCCGACGCCATACGGTGCGACGCTAGGCACCGCAGTGCACCGCCAGACCAGATCGATGCGTTTACTCGGCCATCTGGCTCAGGAGTTCCTGATGTCCGGTTGCCTCCTTCAAGATCGCCCCCTCGTCCGCCTGCCCGTCGCGTGCCTTCTTCAGGACGTCGCAAACGTGGCAGCCGAGCGGGAAAGTCAGCATGACCTTCCACCCCTACGGCGGCTGGGCGGGCGCAGCACTTCCGTGCCGGACGGGCCCCCGTTCAGATGGCCGCAGGTCGCGTGCGAGTCGGGCGACCACGTAGGGTCGCCCCTACCGGTTGCCGGCTACCTCCCGCAGCGCCTCGTCCAGCGTGTGCCAGGCCAGCGTGGCGCATTTGACGCGCACGGGGAACTTGCGCACGCCGCTCAGCGCTTCGAGGTCGCCCAGCGTCTCCGGATCGATATCGTCGGCGCCGCGCATCATGGCTGTGAAGGAGTCGATGAGATGCTTCGCCTCTTCCAGTTTTTTGCCCAGCGCGGCCTCCGTCATCATCGAGGCCGAGGACTGGCTGATAGAGCAGCCCGAGCCTCGATAGGCGATCTCTGCGATGCGGCCGTCTTTCACCGCCAGATCGACGGTGACCTCGTCGCCGCAGAGGGGGTTCAGCCCCTCGTGACTGGCCATAGGGTTCGTCAGGGAGCCACGATGGCGGGGGTGGCGGTAGTGGTCCAGGATGATATCCCGGTAGAGGTCCTCCAGGTCCGCCTCCTGGCGGGCGTACTCTTCGCTACGAGACGTCATTGCGGAAGAAGGCTCGGGCTGCCTTGACCGCCTCCACGAGCACGTCCACCTCAGCCAGGGTGTTGTACAGGTAGAAGCTGGCGCGGGCGGTGCCGGAGATGCCCAGGGAGCGCATCAGCGGCTGTGTGCAGTGGTGGCCGGCGCGGATGGCCACGCCGTGGCGGTCCAGCACTGTACCCACGTCGTGTGGGTGGAGGTCCCGCAGGTTGAAGGAGACGACACCGCCGCGATCGCCAACGTCCGGCGGGCCGTACAGCGTTATGTCATCCAACTCACCCAGCCGGCGCAGCGCGTACTCCGTGATCTCCATCTCATGCGCGCGAATGTTTTCCATGCCGATCTCGTTCAGGTAATCGATGGCGGCGCCAAAGGCGATAACGTCCGCGATGTTGGGCGTGCCGGCCTCGAACTTCCAGGGGAGGTCGTTCCAGGTGGCCCCTTCGAACGTCACACGCCGGATCATCTCGCCGCCGCCCAGGAACGGCTCCATCTCCTCCAGCAGCTCTCGCCTCCCATAGAGAACGCCGACGCCGGTGGGGCCCAGCATTTTGTGGGCGGAGAAGGCGTAGAAGTCGCAGCCGATAGCCTGCACGTCCACGGGCAGGTGGGGCGTGGCCTGCGCGCCATCGACGAGGAAGATCGAACCGTTGCGCCGGGCCTCCCGCGCGAACTTCTCGACCGGGTTGATGGTGCCGAGGGAGTTCGAGACGTGGGGCATCGCCGCCAGCTTCGTCTTGGCGTCGAAGACGTTCTCCAGGCCGTCGAGGGCTAGCGTCTGCTGGTCTGTGAGCCCGATGTAGCGGATAGTGGCGCCCTTTTCGGCGGCCAGGCGCTGCCAGGGGATCAGGTTGGAGTGGTGCTCCATCTCCGTCAGCAGTATCTCCTCGCCCTCGCGGATGTTGGCGCGGCCCCAGGTGTAGGAGACCAGGTTAATGGCCTCGGTTGTGTTGCGGGTAAAGATCACGCACTCCGGGGACGGGGCGTTGATGAATGCGGCGACCTTGGCGCGTGCCTCCTCGTAGGCGGCCGTCGCCTCCTCGCCCAGGCAGTGGACGGCGCGGTGGATGTTCGCGTTGTAGGTCTCGTAGTAGCGCACCAGGGCGTCGATGACCTGGCGCGGCTTCTGGGAGGTGGCGGCGTTGTCCAGGTACACCAGCGGCTTACCGTAGACCCGTCGCTCCAGGATGGGGAAGTCCTTGCGGATGCGCTCCACGTCCAGGGACATCAGTCCGCCTTCTCGATGTGAAGCGTCCCCGCCTGGCGAAGGCGCGGCAGTGCGTTCATGGCCAGGCGCTCCAACTGCCGGCGCAGGGGCGACACACGTATCGTGTCCAATATCTGGCTGGCGAACCCCTTGATTAGGAACCTGGCGGCCGTTTCCGGATCCAGGCCGCGGCTCTTCATGTAGAAGACGATATCGTCGGAGGGGGCGCCGGCCGTCGCTCCATGGCCGCACTTAACGTCGTCAGCGTAGATCTCCAGGCTGGGCTTGCTGTCTACCTCCGCCTCAGTCGAAAGAAGCAGGTTCTTGTCCTCCTGATAGGCGTCCGTCTTGATAGCGCCCGGGCGCACCAGAACGGTGCCCCCGAAGACGGCCCTGGACCGGTCATCGAGGATGCCTTTGTAGTATAGACGGCTGGTGGTGTGGGGCTGCGCGTGATCTATGTACATATAGTTATCGATGTGCTGCGTGCCGGAGGTGACGTAAAGGCCGCGAAGGAAACAGGATGCGCCGGGGGCGTCCAGAAGCACTCGGAAGTCGTTGCGGCCGAGGGCGGCGCCGGCGGCAAAGGACGTTGACGCGAACGTGCTGTCCCGTCCCAGGTAGACGCGGCTGATGCCGACGTGGAAGGCGTCCTTGCTGTCCAGCAACAGACGGTAGTGATCGACCTGCGCGCCGTCGCCGAGGACGATCTCCGTCACGGCGTCGCTGAGGTAGCGGGAGCCGCTCGGGCCCACGTAGCTTTCGATGACGGTCAGCTTGCTGTGGCTATCGGCTACGATTAGCGTCCTGGGATAAGAGACGGCAGGCTCCGCGCCATCGGCGCTGACGAAAACCAGGTGCAGTGGCGCTGGCAGGGAGCGCCCTGCGGGAACGTGAATGAAAGCGCCGTCATGCAGGAAAGCGGTGTTCAAGGCGATGAAGCCGTCGTCCTCGAAGGCCGCGTGACGGGCCAGGTGCTGTTGGGCCAGGGATCCGTCCGCCCTGAGCGCCTCAGCCAGGCTCATCACACGCGCGCCGTCGAGATCGAGGGCTTGCGACGAGAGGGCCGCCGAGTAGCGGCCGTTGACGAAGACGAGGCTGGTCCAGGCATCGTCCCAGGGCACCAGCTTTCGTAGGTCAGCCGGCCGCGGGCCTTCGCCCGCGGGGGCGTAAGTGAAATCGGCGCCCGCGATGCGAGCGATGTTGGTGTACTTCCAGGGCTCGTTCCCCTGGCGGGCAGTCGGTAAGCCGATCTCCTGGAAACGTTTCAGCGCCTGCGATCGCAGCTGTCGCAGCCATTCCGGCGATTGGTCAGCCGCGCTTCGTTCCAGCGCCCGGAAGTCGGTCAGATAGTTGTCGTAGGTAGCAACCGCTTGAGCCATCTCTGCGATCTCGCGGCCCTAGGGCCTGGCCTGACTGCCGGCGGGCAGCCCCTCTCGCACCCACTCGTATCCCCGGGACTCCAGCTCCAGCGCCAGCGCGCTCCCACCGGACAGTTCGATCCTGCCGTCAATGAGAACGTGCACGAAGTCCGGCGTGATGTAGTTGAGGATGCGCTGGTAGTGGGTGACCAGGACGATGGCCTTGTCCGGCCCTCGGAACTTGTTTACACCCTCAGCAACGATCTTCAGGGCATCGATGTCCAGACCGGAGTCGGTCTCGTCCAGGAGAGCCAGTTTGGGGTCGAGCACAGTCATCTGCAGAATCTCGTTGCGTTTCTTCTCGCCGCCAGAGAACCCCTCGTTGACGGAGCGCTTCATCAGTTCCGGGTCGAAGCCCACCGCCTTGGCTTTTTCATCGAGAAGCTTGTTGAACTCCCGGACAGCGAGCTTGGGCAGGCCCCGGTTTTCGCGTAGGGCCTCGAGGGCCGTGCGCAGGAACTCCCGGCTGCGGATGCCGGGCAACTCCACCGGGTACTGAAAGGCCAGGAAGATGCCGGCGCGGGCGCGCTCGTCGGGGGCCATCTCCAGAAGGGACCGGCCCTCGAAGAGCACCTCGCCCTCCGTCACGCCGTAGCCGGGACGCCCGGCGATGACGTTGGCCAGCGTGCTCTTGCCGCTGCCGTTGGGACCCATGATAGCGTGGACTTCGCCCAGGCTCACGCTCAGGTCCAGCCCCTTCAGTATGGCGACATTGCCCGCGCTGACGTGCAGGTTACGCACCTGCAGCAGCGGTCGACTGTGGTTACTGCTCATCTCAGCCGACCGCCCCTTCCAGGCTCACCTTCAGCAGCTGCGAGGCCTCCATGGCGAACTCGAACGGCAGCTCTTGGAAGACACCCTTGCAGAAGCCGTTGATGATCATGTACTGGGCGTTCTCCTCGGAGATGCCGCGCTGCATCAGGTAGAAGAGCTGGTCATCGCTCACCTTGGACGTCGTGGCCTCGTGCTCCATGTGCGCCGTTGGGTTGCGCACCTCGATGTAGGGTACGGTGTGCGCGCCGCAGTCGCTGCCTATAAGCAGCGAGTCGCAGCGGGTGAAGTTCCGCGCGTGCGTCGCCGTCGGCATGATCTTGACCAGCCCACGATAGGTGTTCTCGCCGTGGCCGGCCGAGATGCCCTTGGCGATGATCGTGCTCTTTGTGTTCTTGCCCATGTGGATCATCTTGGTGCCGGTGTCCGCCTGCTGGTAGTTGTTTACCAGCGCCACCGAGTAGAACTCGCCCACGGAGTTATCGCCCTGAAGGATGACGCTGGGGTACTTCCAGGTGATGGCGGAGCCCGTCTCCACCTGCGTCCAGGAGATCTTGGAGTTGACCCCGGCGGCCTTGCCGCGCTTGGTGACGAAGTTGTAGACGCCGCCGTTGCCCTGCTTGTCGCCCGGATACCAGTTCTGCAGCGTAGAGTACTTGATCTCGGCGTTGTCCAGCGCGATCAGCTCGACGACGGCGGCGTGCAGTTGGCTCGTCTTGCGGATCGGCGCGGTGCAACCTTCCAGGTAGCTCACGTAGCTCCCCTTATCGGCGATGATC
>JBGPMY010000049.1:0-9922 GCA_041487235.1 Dehalococcoidia bacterium | reverse complement strand
CATCATCGGCGGCAGCTACCGCAACCCGCTGGACGCCGGCGGCACCATCGGTATGGGGTTCGTGCCCGGCAATCTGCAGAAGCTGCTGGACATCCTGGAGGAGGACGAGAACGTGGACGCCGTGGCCATGGAGGTGAGCGCCACCTTCATCGCCCGCCGCCTGCGGGAGAACCCGGCGCTTCTGGACCACCTGGTGGAGACGCTGGCCGCGCACAAGGAGCGCTCCGCGAGGCCGTTCATCGCCATTGCGCACCCGGGGCACGTGGAGGACGCTATGGCCAACCTGCGCTCCAAGCTTCTGGATCGGGGCATCGCCACCTTCGGCAGCTTCCAGGCGGGCGCCCAGGCGCTGCGCCGCGCGATCGAGTACTGGCGAGTGCGCGAGGAGCTGGACTGAGGGAAGGGTCAAAAGATTAGAAGCCGAGAGGCCGAGTCGATGAAAGCCGCTGTCTTCACCGCGCCCCAGCACCCACTGAGCGTCGAGGAGCTGGACCTGATGGCGCCGCAGCGGGAGGAGGTACTGGTGCGGGTGGCGGCCGCCGGCGTCTGCCGCAGCGACCTGCACTTCCTAGACGGGACGCTGCCGCACCCGTCGCCGACTGTGCTGGGGCACGAGGGCGCCGGCGTCGTGGAGGCCATCGGAGAGGGCGTCACCTACGTCCAGCCGGGCGACCACGTGATCCTCTGCTTCACCCCATCCTGCGCCAAGTGCCCGTATTGCATCGCCGGCCGTCCCAACCTGTGCGTGGCCGGCGGCCGGGCGGCGGCGCGCGGGACGCTGATGGACGGAACTACCCGGCTGAGCAAGGACGGCCAGCCCGTCTACCACATGACCTGCACCGCCTGCTTCGCCGAGCGGACGGTGGTGCCTGAAGGCGGCGTGGTGAAGATACGGGAGGATATGCCGCTAGAGCAGGCGGCGCTCATCAGCTGCGGCGTCATGACCGGCGTCGGCGCAGTCATCAACACGGCCAGGGTACAGGCGGGCAGCACCGTCGCTGTCATCGGCTGCGGGGGCGTGGGGCTGAACGTGGTCCAGGGCGCAGCGCTGGCCGGCGCGGTCAGGATAATCGCCATCGATCTGCTGGACTACAAGCTGGAGCTGGCGACGCAGTTCGGGGCCACGCACACCGTCAACGCCTCCAAAGAAGACCCGGTGGAGAGAGTACGTAGCCTCTCTCCCGGTGGCGCAGACTACGCGTTCGAGGTGATCGGCCGGCCGGAGACTATGCGCCAGGCTTACGACGCCGTCAGGCGCGGCGGACTGGCCGTCGTTGTCGGCTTGGGACCGGCGAGCGCGGAGGTGTCGCTGCCGGCCAGCAGCTTCCTGCAGGAGAAGACGATCACCGGCTCCGCGTACGGCGGCGCGCGGCCGCGAATCGACATGCCGAAGCTGGTGGACCTCTATCTCGCAGGGAAGCTCAAGCTGGACGAGCTTATCAGCCGCCGCTACCCGCTGGAGGGGATCAACGAGGCGATGGACGCCCTGCGCGCCGGCGAGGTGGCACGCAGCCTAATCACGTTCTGACGCCTCTCAGCTTTGACATGCGCGCTGGCTGGCGGTAGGCTTGACTTGTATACCCCGCCCCCGTATGCAGCGAGAGAAGAGCCTGAAGACTAGCATCTATCTCGATCACGCCGCCACCACCGGTCTCCATCCCAAGGCGCTGGAGGCGATGCTGCCGTACCTGGAAGGCGCCTTCGGCAACCCTTCCGGGGCGTATGCTCTGGGCAGACAGGCGGCGCGCGCCCTCGACGAGGCCCGCAGCTCCGTCGCTTCCACGCTCGGCTGCCGGCCCCAGGAGATCGTCTTCACCGGGCCCGGCACGGAATCGATCAACGCGGCGGTCAAGGGCGTCGCCTTCGCGCAGCAGATGGCCGGACTGGGCAACCACGTCGTCACGTCCACCATCGAGCACCACGCCGTCCTCCACTCGTGCGAGTACCTGGAGAAGTTCGGCTTCCAGATCACGTACGTGCCGGTGGACCGGTACGGGTTGGTAGACCCTGATGACGTGGCGCGGGCGATGAACGAGCGCACGGTGCTGGTGAGCGTGATGCTGGCCAACAACGAGATCGGCACGATGGAGCCCGTCGCGGAGATCGCCCAAGCCGTGCGCCAGCGGGCGAAGACGATGCGACGCCGAGTGGCGATACACACCGACGCGGTGCAGGGCGCCAACGCTCTGGACCTCAACGTGGAACGGCTGGGCGTGGACCTGCTGAGCCTGTCCGCGCACAAGTTCTGCGGCCCTAAAGGGAGCGGCGTCCTCTACATGAAGCGCGGAACACCATTCCTGGCTCAGCTGAGCGGAGGCGGTCAAGAGCGAGAGCGCCGCGCCGGCACCGAGAACGTCGCCGGGATCGTCGCCGCGGCGGTGGCCCTGAAGGAAGCGCAGCAGCAACGCGAATCGTACGTCGAGACCTGCCGCCACCTCACCGATCGCCTCGTGGAAGGCGTCCTGAAGGCGATACCCGCCGCCACGCTCAACGGCCACCCGCAGCGGCGGCTACCCAACAACGCGCACTTCGGCTTCGAGGGCGCCGAGTCAGACACGATCATCGCCGCGCTCGACAAGCTGGGGGTCGCGGCCAGCGCCGGCAGCGCCTGCAACTCGGCCACGCTGGAGCCTTCCCACGTCCTGAACGCCATCGGCCTGCCTCTGCGCCAGGCGATAGGGGCGCTGCGCCTGACTGTGGGGCCGGAAAACACCGACGACGAGATCGACTACGTGCTGTCGGTGCTTCCCCGCGTCGTCGACGAATCCAGGGCGAACACCCGCACCGGCCTCTCGGCGAAGTAGCGCCACCGGCAGCCTGTCCTTCGATTGTGCTATCATACTGCCCGAATTTGCCCACGAGATAGCGCCCGAGAAGGTGCCCGATGCCCCACGCTGACCGAACGGCCCAGGATCCCACGCTGATCGGCGCTGCCGAGCGGATATCCGTGACCGACGAGGCCGGCGACCAGCGCCAAGGGTTCATCGTCAGGCTGGCAGCCTGGGACCGGGAGGCCGCAGCCGCGCTCCAGAATATGGGCGGCGACTTCCACATCGTCATCCTGGAGGAGCCGCCGCCCGTCCGCGAGGCGATCCCCCGCGCCACCGTAGTGTGCGCCCCGGAGCAGCCGCTCGCCGCGCCGACGATGATCCGGGAGGCCGCGCCCACATATCGCACTCGTGGGAGGCAAAGCGCAGGATCGATCGCAGCAACGCTGACGGCCGGGGAGATGAAGCTCCTGGCGCGAGGCAGCGTCTTGGCTCCAATTGAGCTGCAGATCACACCCCGCGAGGCCTTCGGCGGGTCCAGACCGCGATTCGACCTGCTGGCCAGCGAGCTGCTGACGCGAGAGGCGCTGGCCGATGCCTTCGGAGCGCTGGCCACAGCCCTTCACGCGCCGGCCTCGCCCCGAACGAGCCAGCCCAGGGAGCTGGCGGCGTCTCTGCGAGAGCTTCTTGCGGTGGCACAGGGCACCGCCTCTCGGATAGACGAGGAGTTACCCGGAGAGGCGGCCGAGGCCCTGCAGCGGATGTCGCAGCTGTGCGCCGCTGCCTTTGGGTCGTTCCTGGCTGCGGAACGGCATCTCTATAGCGGCTCGGCAGCGATGGCGGAGGACGTCTACCTCCTGCGGGCGCTGGCGCACAGGCCGGAGGAAGCGCTGGAAGTGCTGGCGATGCGCTCGTTTGCCGGCGCGGCGCGCGCACCGACCGACGATAACGATCTGGCGCTGGACCGGGCGATAGCGTTGGAACAGCTGCAGTTCGCAGGCCTTGTGCCAGAGCCCCAACGTCTGAGCACCGCCCGCAACGCCTTCCAACACTTCCGCGGCGGTTACCTGAAGCGATACAAGACGCACCACCGCGCCTACTGCGAGGAGATGGGAAAGCTGCGAGCGCTGCTGCT
The DNA here is from genome assembly GCA_041487235.1 of Dehalococcoidia bacterium. Lineage (GTDB taxonomy): Bacteria > Chloroflexota > Dehalococcoidia > SM23-28-2 > RBG-16-64-32 > JBGPMY01. The sequence goes on along the minus strand of JBGPMY010000049.1, from coordinate 6,019 downwards.
GGCGGCGCGGGCCCAGGTAGAGGCGTTGCGCAAGCTCAACAGCCTGACGGAGCTGGGGCCGCCGGTGGGCGGAGCCGCCATCGCGGCCTACGAGCAGCTGCTGGAGGAGACCGCAGGCTGTCCGCCGGCTCAGGACGCGACAGGCGAACTCGACTCCAGCGCGGTCTGTCCGGCCTGCGCATTACAGCTGGATCAGCAGCCGCCCAGGGAACTGGTCGCCGACGCCCTGGACCGCATCGCTAAGGCCATTCAGCGGCAGATGACGCTCCTTTCCGGCGTGGCCGTCCGCCAGGTGCTGGAGAGGAGCGGCGACGCGCGGGTGGAGCGCTTCCTGAAGGTTGTGCAGGCGGCCCAGCTGGCCTCGCTGGTGGAGATCCTGGATGACGAGCTCGTTGGCTATCTGCGACGCTTCCTGGTGGAGGCGCGCATAGGCGCAGTTCTTGAGCCGGTGCTTACGCGGCTCCAGGAAGGGACGGCGCCGGACGAAGACGAGGCGCGCGAAACGATGCGCGAGATGGCACGCGTGCTACAGCGGGCCTTCCGCCTCAGCCAGCGCGCGCTACCGGAGGGCGGCGCCCGGCTGAAGCAAGGCGAAACCAAGCGGGCGAAGCGCTGAGCCCAGTCCTTCCTAATGTAGCAATCAGAAAGCTAAAATGGCGGCATGTCCGCAGACGCCTGGCTCGTCGTCGGGCTGGGCAACCCCGGCCCGCCATACGCTCACAACCGACACAACGTGGGCTACTGGTGCGTCAACCGCCTGGCCCGTCTGCACGGCATCGCCCTGAAGACGCGGCGGCTGGCCGCGTTAAGCGAGGGGAAGATCGGCGGACGACCGGTTGTGCTGGTCAAGCCACGGACTTATGTCAACAGCAGCGGCCATGCCGTGGCCGCTGCCCTCAAGCATGCGGGAATCCCACCCCAGAGGCTCGTGGTGATCTGCGACGATCTGGACCTGCCAGCGGGAAGGCTACGGATCAGGGCCGGGGGGAGCCACGGCGGCCACAACGGCCTGCGATCGATCATAGGCGCCGTTGGCAGCAAGGATTTTCCCCGCGTCCGCATCGGCATCGGGCGGCCCCACGTGGACGGCGAGCCGGTGTGGGACCCGGACGTCGTGGCCGTGTGGGTGCTCAGCGACCCCACGCCGCAGGAAGCCGAGACGTTACAGGGCGCCGTGGCGCGCGCCTCCCAGGCCGTCGAGCTACTGGTGACGGAGGGCTTAGAGGCAGCGATGAACAGGTACAACAAATAGCGGAAGGCGAGGGCACCGGTTGTGTCCCCGTAGGGGCAAGGCATGCCTCGCCCCCGCCGTCGCGATAAGACAACGTCTGCCCTCTCTCCTACCCCTTCTGATAAGATGCGTATCGCAGGGCCCCGGGCGCACTCGGGGCCCTTGAAGGCGTTTATCTCAAGGAGAGCAAGCAACAGTTGGAATCGATAGACCTGTCCGGGCTGCTATCCGTAATCGAAAGCGCCCCTTCGTGGGCGCGGATCGAGGAAGCGCTATCGGAAAAAAACATCCGCCTGACCGTAGGCGTTGCGGACGCCGCCAAGCCGGCGGTGCTCGCTGCCCTGGCGGGCGGCTGGCCGGCGCCCGTCCTCATCGTGACGGCGCGCACCGATCGCGCCGAGGCGCTGGCCGAGGAGATAGCGGTCTGGCTTCGAGAACCTGAGCGCGTGCTGCTCTACCCGGAGCGAGACGCGCTCCCTTACGAGCGTCGTGCCCCCGCGAGCGACATTGTGCGCAGCCGTCTACGAGCCGCCTGCGCGCTGGGCAGCGGCAGTAGGAGCATCGTCGTTGCCTGCGGCCTGGCGCTGGCGCAGCGTACGCTCTCGCCGGCTGAGGTCCGCGAAGCGACGCGCGTACTGCGGGCGGGTCAGCGGCTGGAGATGGAGGCGTTCCTAAAGGAGTTGAGCCGCCTCGGCTACTCCGTGGAGCCGCTGGTGCAGGATGCGGGGCAGGCCAGCCATCGCGGCGGCATCATCGACGTGTTCCCTCCCACCTCCGAACTGCCTGTGCGAATCGAGCTTGTGGGCAGGGAGATGGAGAGCCTGCGGCAGTTCGATCCGCTCACACAGCGCTCCGTCGGCAGCATCGACGAGATCGAGATCGGCCCGGCCCGCGAGCTGATTGCAGTCGCCGGGTTGGGCAACCTCCTGGAAGGGCTCGAATACTCGCGCTGCAATCGGGAGGCGCGGGAGCGCTTCCAGGAAGAGGCCGCGCTGCTCCGTGAAGGCGGCGTGCCTGAGGGCATCGATTTTTACGTGCCATTCCTGGCGACGTCGACACTACTAGAGCACGCGCCGCAGGGAGCGTTGGTCATTGTCGACGAAGAGAGCGACGTGGCGAGCGTCATCGAGGAGGCGCAGCAGCTCGCGCAGGCGACCCGCGCCGAGTTGGAGGAGCGCGGCGAGATACCCGGCGGCCTGCCCTCGCCCCAGGAAGAGTGGTCGCGGCTGCGGGAGTCGCTGAAGCGGCTGCCCAGCGTCGTCCGGCTGTCCCGCTGGTCGACCGAAGAGGATGCGCCAGCGGGATCGTCCGTCATCCGGCTGCCCTTCCTGCCTGCGATCGCTTACGGGGGACAGCTGCGCAAGCTGGTCTCGGCGGCCGCACGTGAAGGCGGCGGCAGCACGATCATAGTCTCCGGCCAGGCCGAGCGGCTGGCCGAGCTGTTTTCAGAGGAAGGCGCGCCGGTGGCAGTGACCTCTAGCATCGACGGACGGCCGTCGAAGCTCACCGTGGTCCAGGGGGCGCTGTCAGAGGGTTGGCGGTTCGCCGACGATGGGACGGAGCTGGCGCTGATCACGGACACGGAGATCTTCGGTTTCGCCAAGCAGAGACGGGCGGCGCCCCGCAAGTCCGTGAATCGCGAGGCGTTCCTGGCGGACCTCTCTCCCGGCGACTACGTGGTGCACATAGATCACGGTATCGCCCACTTCGCCGGGCTGGTGCGGATGACGGTGGACGGCCACGAGCGGGAGTACCTGGAGCTGCACTACGCCGAAGGCGACAAGCTGTACGTGCCCACAGACCAGCTGGAGCGCGTCAGCCGCTACATCGGCCCGTCTGACCGGCAACCGCACCTGACGCGGCTGGGCAGCGGGGACTGGCAGCGGGCCAAACAACGGGTGCGGCGGGCGGTCCAGGCGCTGGCCAGGGAGCTCCTGGGGCTGTACGCGGCGCGAGAGGTGGTTCCCGGCTACGCCTGCTCAGGGGATACGCCGTGGCAGATGGAGCTGGAGGCCTCGTTCCCATACATCGAGACGCCGGACCAGATGGCGGCCGTCGCCGCCGTTAAGCGGGACATGGAGCTGGCGCGGCCCATGGACCGGCTGGTCTGCGGCGATGTGGGCTACGGCAAGACGGAGGTCGCTGTCCGCGCCGCCTTCAAGGCCGTAATGGAAGGCAGGCAGGTGGCGCTGCTGGTGCCCACCACAGTGCTGGCACAGCAGCACTACCAGACGTTCCTGGAGCGCCTGGGCGCCTTCCCTGCGCGTGTGGAGATGCTCTCCCGCTTTCGGTCGGACGCCGAGCAGCGACGCATCGTGGAAGAGCTAGCAGCAGGCAGCATCGACATCGTCATCGGCACTCACCGGCTGCTGCAGAAGGACGTCAGGTTCAAGGAGCTGGGCCTGGCGATCATCGACGAGGAGCAGCGGTTCGGCGTCGCGCACAAGGAGCACCTCAAGAAGATGCGGCGAGAGGTGGACGTACTGACCCTTTCGGCGACGCCGATCCCGCGCACGCTTTACATGGCGCTGGGCGGCATCCGCGACATGTCCACTATGGAGACGCCGCCGGAGGAGAGGCTGCCCATCAAGACCTACGTCTCCGAGTTCGACGAGCGACTGGTGCGCGACGCCGTCCTGCGCGAGATGGAGCGCGGCGGGCAGGTGTACTTCGTGCACAACCGCGTGCACAACATCGAGATGATCGCGGCCAAGGTCCGGGAGATCGCGCCCGAGGCGAGTGTGAGCGTGGGTCACGGCCAGATGGACGAGCGGGATCTGGAGCGGGTCATGCAGGAGTTCGTACAGGGGAAGACGGACGTGCTGGTCTGCACGACGATCATCGAGTCCGGCCTGGACATCCCCAACGTGAACACCATCGTCATCAACCAGGCGAACAAGCTGGGACTGGGGCAGCTCTACCAGCTTAGAGGGCGCGTGGGACGCGGCGCCCACCGAGCCTACGCCTACCTCCTGTACGATCGCCGCGCCCGCCTGACGGAGACCGCCCGCCATAGGCTGCAGACGATATTCGAGGCCACGGAGCTGGGCGCCGGGTTCCAGATCGCCCTCCGTGATCTGGAGATCCGTGGCGCGGGCAACCTTCTGGGCGCGGAGCAGAGCGGCTTCATGGCGGCCGTGGGGTTCGGTCTCTATGTCAGGCTGCTCTCTGGCGCCGTGGAGCGCATGCGATCGCTGATGCGCGGCGAGCCGCCGCCGCCGGAGCGCGAAGGGCCGGAGGTGGCGATCGACCTCCCGATTTCGGCTCATCTGCCGCCCTCCTACGTGCCGGACCTGAACCTGCGGCTGGCCCTCTACCAGCGTCTGAGCGCGGCCAGCGACCCGGAGGAGGTGAGCGCCATCGCCCAGGAGATGGTGGACCGCTTCGGGCAGCCGCCACCTCTGGCGCGCAACCTCCTGTTCGTCGTGCTGCTGCGGACGCTGGCTAAGCAGGCGCTGGTGCAGTCCATACAGGAGGAGGACGGCGCAGCCGTGGTACGTCTGCAGGAGGGCGAAACGCTGCCACAAGAGGCGCTGGAGGGCACGGCCGCGAGGGGCGTGCACGTGGGCCGGACGGTGCTACGCGTCGAGCTTGGCGATGGCTGGCGCGACCGGCTGCGCCAAACATTAGAGCAGCTAGCGGCCCTCAGAGACACTCACGCGCCCGTCACGGCGTAGCGAGGCAATCGTGGCGGCCCAGGTGACGATAGCTCCGTGGTTCGCTATCGCCCGTATCTGGCGCACACCGAGCTAGTGGGTTGACAGGCCTATACCCCAGCGGTTAGCCTATACCATCGTGAAGGAATTCACGCGACTCCGGGTCGCGGAGTATCTCCCGGACCGGGCGTCGCAGGCGCTGAACGGCGCCCTCACCCGCCTCGACCGCATCCACATACTAGCGGGCCTCCTTGCGCTGGGGCTGACGGCCTTCCTGGCCATAGAGCCCACGCAGAACTGGCTGCTCCTGCTGCTTTCCGGCCTGGCCGCCCTCGGCGCCGACGGCATCGTGCGCACCCACCCCAAGGCAAGGTTCCGCCGCCTGGACGATACGGCCCTCTACCTCTTCGTGCCGGTGCTGTTCACCCTGGGCCTGGGGCTCTTCCTGAACGAGGTGGCCGGCGGCCACTGGACGATAGCGGTGGGGCTGCTATCCGCGGGCCCATTCTGGGCGATCCTCAAGGCAGAGTACGATTGCGTGGACCGCAGGTCGCCCAGCTACCAGTCCACGCGGCTCATCCTGAACATCGCCACCTACGTCATCGCCTTCCTCTTCTTCGCCACGATCTACGACTTCGATCTGAACGTCGTCACCGCCGCCTTCGCCGCCGGAGTCGTCAGCCTGCTGCTAGCGATCGAGGTGCTGCGAGAGGAGGCGCTGGACACCTCACGCACCATCACCTACGCCGTCGCCATCGGCCTCCTGCTGGCGGAAGCGGCCTGGGCCACGCGCTTCCTGCCCCTGGAGGGCAGCGCCGCGGCGGTATTCCTGCTCCTGGCCTTCTACCTGATGACGGGGCTCATGCACAACTACCTGGCGGAGCGCCTGAACACGCGCACCGCCGGCGAGTTCACGGCCGTGGCCCTGGCCGGTCTCTTCATCGTGACCGTCTCGCACGCCCTGGTGTAGCGGCGCTCTGAGCGGCACCTGCTTTCTTGCTGGGCCGGAAGGCCGCGTGCTAGCATTGGACTGTCGGGGCGTAGCGCAGCCCGGTAGCGCACCTGAATGGGGTTCAGGAGGTCGACGGTTCGAATCCGTCCGCCCCGACCATTTCCTCCTCTCGAACTTATT
>JBGPMY010000048.1:0-9926 GCA_041487235.1 Dehalococcoidia bacterium | reverse complement strand
TGTTCCAGGACCGCGGCGGCCAGGAGCTGGCGCTGCGGCCGGAGGGCACGGCGCCCGTCTGTCGCGCTTATCTCCAGCACGGCATGCACACGCTCCCCCAGCCGGTGCGGCTGTGGTACTGGACGCCCATCTTCCGCTACGACCGTCCACAGGCCGGGCGCTACCGGCAGCACACGCAGTTCGGCGCGGAGGCGATCGGCGAAGCGGACGCCGCGGTGGACGCCGAGATCATCGACCTGCTCTGGCGGTTGTACGAGGATCTGGGTCTGACGGGACTCACGCTGCACATGAACTCCATCGGCGACCAGCAGTGCCGCCCGGCCTACCTGGAGGCGCTGCGCGACTACTATCGCGATAAGCTGAAGCTGGTCTGCAACGACTGCGAGGGCCGCTACGAGCGCAACCCTCTCCGCCTGCTGGACTGCAAGCAGGAGCGCTGCCAGCCGGTTATCGCCGGGGCGCCGGTCATAGTCAACTACCTCTGCGCGGAATGCGCGCGCCATTTCGCGGACCTGCGCGCTTATCTGGAGTCGGCGGGCATCTCGTACGTCCTCAACCCCCGGCTGGTCCGCGGGCTGGACTACTACACTCGCACGGTATTTGAGGTGCAGCCCCAAGAGGAAGGCTCCCAGAGCAGCATCGGCGGCGGTGGACGCTACGACGGCCTGATCGAGCAGCTGGGCGGGCGGCCCACGCCGGGGATCGGCTTCGGCAGCGGCATCGAACGCATCGTCATCAACCTGAAGCGGCAGGAAGCGCCGCTACCGGACGCCCAGCGCCCGCAGGTGTACGTGGCCTACCAGACGCCGGCGGCGCGCATGCAGGCGTTTCGCCTCGCTTCGGAACTACGGCGGAACGGTGTGGCCGCGATCGCCGCCAGCGGTGAACGCTCGCTGAAGGCTCAGATGCGCCACGCCGACGCCCTGGGCGCGGCCTACGCCGCCATCATCGGCGAGCGCGAGCTGAAGGAGGGCGTCGTCGCCCTGAAACACCTGGCGGACGGTACTCAGGAGATGGTGGCGCTTGGGGACGTGGCTGGGCGCGTGAAGCGAGGTATTTCAAGATGACCCTGCAGGTTCTTGGTGACGAAGCTCCTCCGAGCCTCGAAGTAGTCTACGGAGAGATCAAAGAGAGAATCGCCGTCCAGCTTGACCAGGCTGACGCTCTGGACCGCAAGGCTGGCACGTTGCTGACGCTGTCGAGCGTCATCCTCACAGTAGCAGCCGGCATTAGGCTTACCGCAACCGAGAACGACGATCCATCCAAGGCGATCTTCCTTGCCTTTTTCGTTCTCGGAGTCAGTCTTTACACGGTCACGGTCTTCTTCGCCTTCCGCGCGTACTCGGTGGTATCATATAGACGTGATCCCGAACCGAGACCTCTACGCGACCTCTACCTGTTTGAGGACCCGAGCTACACAAAGCGAAGGGTAATGAGTAACCTGATTGAGTCGTTTGAACACAACGCCAGGTTAGTCGGCGGCAAAGCCTACTACGTGCGAATGGCTTCGCGTTATTTGTTCCTCGAAACGCTGGCGCTGGCATTCGCCTTGGCGTTCGAGCGACTCATAGACTGAGGGGCGATCAATGAGCGCAGAACAGAGTCAAAGCGGCACGAGTGCCGCGGAGGCGGTTGAACCGTCGGCCTCACCAACAAACAAGCCGAGTCCGGACAAGCCCGACCCTCGCCTAGCCAGCAACCTCCAGGAGGCTGATCGAGCGGATCCGAATCTTTGGAGCGTACTGGAGAAGGCCGAGAAGGCGAGAGACCAGGGCTAGACTCCACAGTCAACGGCTCCACTCCATCGCTGGCTGCGCTCAAGCGACGACCGGTTCGGCAGCGCCGGAACCGAACTGCCTCATGTACAGGTCGAAGTAACGGCCGCGCAGCTGCATCAGCTCCTCGTGGCTGCCCTGCTCGCTCATCACGCCGTCCTCCAGGAAGTAGATGCGGTCAACGTTGCGTATCGTGGACAGCCGGTGGGCCACGATGAACACCGTGCGCCCGACCATCAGATCCGCGACCCCGTCCAGCAAGTCCGCCTCCGTGCGCAGGTCGAGCGCGGAGGTGGGTTCGTCCAGCAGGAGAATCGGCGCGTCCTTGAGAAACGCCCTGGCGATGGAGATGCGCTGCTGCTGTCCCACTGAGAGCTTGACGCCGCGCTCGCCCACGTCTGTCTCGTACTTGGCCGGCAGGTCAGAGATGAACCCCTGGGCTCTGGCCGCCCGCGCTGCTGCCTCGACTTCGTCGGCGGTGGCGTCCAGGCGACCGTACATGATGTTCTCGCGGACGGTGGCGGAGAACAGCAGCGGCTCCTGCGGCACCATGCTGATGAGGTCGCGCAGGGAGGTGATCGTCATCTGGCGCACGTCCTCCCCATCTATCTCCACCGAGCCGTGGCTCACGTCGTACAGCCTGGGGATGAGATTGAGGATGCTGGTCTTGCCGGAGCCGGTCGCGCCCACGATGGCGATCTTCTCGCCCTCGCGCACCTCGAAGTCCACTCCGCGCAGCACGGGACGGCCGGCCTCGTACTCCAGGCAGACATCCCGAAAGCGGATGGAGCGCTCGAAGGTGGGCTTCTCGACGGCGTCGGGGGCTTCCTTGATGTCGGAGACCTGGTCGAGCACCTGAAAGGCCCGGCCGACCCCGACGACGGCGTCCTGGAAGGGGCCGTAGACGAACATGACCTCGTTCATCATCTGGTACAGGCTCTGCATGTAGCTTACGAAGACCCAGACGGAGCCGACCGTCAGCGCTCCGTCGACCACGCGCTGGGAGGCGAAGAAGAGCACCGCCGCCGTGCCCAGCCCGGTGATCGCCACGGTCGCCACGTTGAGCACCTGCTCGGAGCGACGGAAGCGCAGCTGCGCCCGCACGAAGTTGAGGCTCGTCCCTTCGAAGCGGCGCTGCTCCGCGCCCTCGCGGCCGAACACCTGGACGGCCCGGATCGACCCCATCGTTTGCTCGATCAGTGAGGTGAGGCGGCTCATGTGCTCGCGGCTCTCCTGCGAGGCGCCCTGGATGCGGCCGGTCAGGCGATGGATGGTGAAGAAAAGCAGCGGCAGCACCGCCAGCGACACTAACGTCAGCAGAGGGTCCAGGAGGAGCATGAAGGCGATCATGATGAGGAGCCGGAACAGCAGCACCGCCCAGGTGCGGATGCCGAAGATCATGACCTCCTGGATGCTGCGGGCGTCGTTGATGGCCCGCCAGATGGAGTCACCGACCGACTGGTTGGCGTGAAACCGCAGCGACAGCGTGCGCATGTGTCCGACGAGACGAGAGCGGAGGCTGTGGATCATGTAAAGGGCGGTACGGGCGATAGCGTAGAAGCTGGCGGCGTTGCAGAGGACACCGACCACCGTGATCGCGAAGTAAGCGCCTGCCAATGCCCCCGCCAGGAGCAGGCGGTCGTCGTCCGTCCTGCTCACCACATCCCCCAGCGGGCCGAGGTTCAGGTGATCGTCGACGAGGACGCCGTCGATCAGGAACTTTATCGGCCAGGGCTGCAGCGTGATGAGGAGCGAGCTGAACATCGCCCAGACGACACCCACGGCGATGCCGCGCCAGAACTGGCCCATGAAGCCCAGGATGCGCCAGTACACACGCTCCACCGGCGCGACGGCCGCGCCGGGGGGTAGAGGGGCGCTGGGATCAAACCATCTGGTCATGCGCTTACCAGTACGCCATGTCCGTGTACGGCCGCTTCAGCCGGGCGTCCATCTTCCAGTTGTCATCCTCGTATCGCTGCCAGTGCAGGGCCCGAGTTTCCGGCGTGGGATCATACGATTGTAGGCTGGCAACGAGGGACGGCAGCTGCTCGATCGGCGCGGTCAGGTGACTCCGCCCAAGTTCGTGCGTGCGCCCCACAAGGTGGCCGATGAGCCTGGCCAGGGCGTCTTCCCGCCCCGACGCGTAGCCGAAGTCCATAAGGGCGGTGCAATCAACAACTCGGCTTTCGCCGCCGGCCTTGGGCCGCCAGACCTCGCGGACGTGCCTGCCCTTGTCCCACAGGCCAGCGCAGGCCACCACCTGGCCGTCCTCCTCCAGGACGTAGTAGTCCGGCCAGCCGTAGACGGGGATCCAGAACTCCGGCTTATCGCCCCAGGAGGGGTCGTTCAGCCGCTGCTCCAGGAACTCGTCGCTGTACGGCCGGAAGAGGTCACAAACGCGGTGCGTGCGGTTGATAAGGCGAACGCAACGTCGAAGATCGGCCGGAGATGCCAGGCGGATGCCCGACGCATCGCCTTGGTAAGGGCGCGCTGCAAGGTGATAGACAGTGACCGGCACTCCCGGGACGTCACCTCCAAAGTCCGCCAAGTCCTTGACCGCGTCGCCGAGAATGGACTTTATCCAGCCAAGAGCGCCCACGTTGCCGGAGCGGACGTAGTAGTAGTTCCACATACCAAACCAGGCACAGGCTGGGCCCCCAGCCATACGCAGCAGCTGGCTGTGGCCCATGCCACGGCACTCTTGGCGCACGCGCCAGGCGGAGGCGATGTGCACCGTTGTCCGCTCTCCGCCAACGACAGTATTCCTCGAGGAGTCCGCCGTGGCGGCCAGGATCACGCCCCGGTCCTCGAGCACCGAGACACTGACGTGCTCCTGCAGCCGGAACTGGGCGAACGGGTAGGGGCCGCGCTCGACTGTAACCTGCCAGTCGCCGATCTCTTCGGGCGAGCTAGCGTAGAGGTCGGCCAACGCTTCATCGTCCGACCAGATGGCTTCGCGCACGCGCATGGTGCCGAACATCAGCTGCTCCCGGCGGTCCAGGTTCTGCCGGACGCGGTCCGGGGTGGGCTGGTCATGGGTGAGCCACCACTCGATACCGCCTCGCCCGACCCGCAGCTGGCAGGCGCGGCGGATCAGGTCTTCCGGCCAACCCTTCTCATCGGCCATCCTGAGTAGGTCTTCGGGGACCTCGATGGGCCTATCGAATATCGAAAGCTCTGTCGTCATGTCACCCCTCTAGAAACACTGAAGCCCGCTTCTGTTGAAGCGGGCCTCCACCTTCGTAATCTGCCTGAATTGTCTCAGGGCCACCCGCTCCCTGGCGCGTCCTCGCGCGGCATGTTGCGCTGCGCAGGGGACCCGCTGGTGAGGTAAACGAAATGAATAGCTGCCATAACGCCGACTATCCTATCGCCCAGACGCGACGCCTGTCAACCCGCATGGCACAGGTGGACGACGGTTCTCAACAAGATTCTCAGCGCCCTCTCCAGGTTCTCGACGGAGACGCGCTCATCCACGCCATGTATCCCCTCCGCCTCGCTGTCATCCAGCTCGAAGGGGATGTGCCCGTAGCAGACGATGCCCCGCGGGCGGAAGTGCTTGCAGTCCGTCCCGCCGGACGTCAGGTAAGGGACGACGATCGCCTGCGGGCGCTCGCTGTGGACCGCCTCGCGGATGGCGTCGAACAGCGCGGTGTCCGGGGGCGACTCGGTGCCGACGCTGCACTTGACCAGCTCCAGCTCGACCTCGGGATCGTCGATTGCAGACGCCAGCTCGGCCAGCAGATCGTCCGGCGCGACGCCGGGCACGGTCCGGCAGTCGACCCAGGCCTCGCATACGGGCGGGATCACGTTCTGGCTCAGACCGGCATTCACCATCGTCGGTGTGAGCGTGTTGCGCAGCATGTTCTGGATACGTTTACCGCCGCTCAGCCTGTGCAGGAGGTCCTCCATCTCCAGGTCGCTCAAGTTGCCTACGGTTCGCCCCTCAGACAGCCGGAGGACGGGGGCCGGGAACGCCGACAGGTAGCGCCTCGCGAGATCGAGTGCGGCCGGCGGCGACCGGTATGAGCCTATGCGCGAGATGGCGAGCGCGATCCTGACGATCGCGTTGTCCTCCCTGGGCGCCGAGGCGTGGCCGGCCTGACCGCGCGCCGTGAGCTTTACCGTGCTCACGCCCTTCTCCGCCACCTGCACTGCGTAGTAGGTGGCGCGCGGGCCGGCGCGAGCGAAGCTCCCTTCCGTCAGGAGGAACTCCCCACCAACCGCGTCGAGGTGGTTCTCGGCCAGCCATTTGGCGCCGTCCAGACCACCGACCTCCTCGTCCGCGGTCGCCAGAATCCGAAGCGGGCGCTTAAGCGGCAGGCCGAGGCGCTTCAGGGCCAGCGCGCAGACGAGGCTGAGGACGCCGAACCCCTTCATGTCCAGTGTGCCGCGGCCCCAGATGAACCCGTCGCGCAGATCACCGCCGAAGGGATCGACCGACCAGTGCTCACGCACCGCCGGCACCACATCCATATGGTGGGCCAGCACCAGGGCGTCGCCCATCGTGTCGCCATCGCCGAGGGTTGCGACTACGTTGGCCTTGGCCGGCGAGGGGCCCAGACGTCGCGTCTCCAGCCCGCCGGCATGAAGCACCTGCTCCACCCAGTCGGCCGCCTTAGAGACATCGCCGGGCGGGTTCGTCGTATCGATCGTGATGTACTCCCGCAGCAGCGCCACCGCCTCGGCGGACAGGCGCGGCAAGTCGAACTCCGCCTCGATCTTTTCGGAGAGAGCCATCAGACCTTCGTGCCGACGGTCAGCTTCGTCGTGAACATGCGGCAGGATTATAGCACCTGCTCCCGTGATATAATTGCGTCAGGATGGCCCCCGAACGGGGGGCCTAACTGTGTTCGGGACAAGTCATCATGTGGGACAAGCTGGAAGCAACCGAAAAACGCTACCAGGAGCTGGGAGCGGAGATGGCCCGGCCCGAGATCGCCGCCGACTACGAGCGACTGCAGGTCATCGCCCGCGAGCACGCCTCGCTCAAGGAGATCGTCGATATCCTGAACGACTACCGGCGTCTGCGGGAGTCGCTGAGCCAGGCGCGGGCCATCGTGGCTGAGGGCGGAGATCCGGAGTTCGTGGCGCTGGCGCGAGAGGAGATCGCCCGCGACGAGGCGCAAGTGGAAGCGCTGGAGGAGAAGCTGCGTCGGGCGTTAGTCCCGCGCGGCAAGTACGACAACAAGGACGTTATCGTGGAGATCCGCGCCGCCGCCGGCGGCGAGGAGGCGTCGCTGTTCGCCGGCGACCTGTTCCGCATGTACAGCCGCTACGCGGAGCGGCAGGGCTGGCAGGTGGAGGTGCTGAACTCCCACGCCAGCGACCTGGCCGGCTTCAAGGAGATCGTGTTCGAGGTGCGCGGCCAGGGCGCCTACAGCCGCCTGAAGTACGAGAGCGGCGTGCACCGCGTGCAGCGCGTGCCGGTGACCGAGGCCCAGGGGCGCATCCACACCTCCACCGCCACCGTCGCCGTTCTGCCCGAGGCGGACGAGGTCGATGTCCAGATCGACGCCAGCGACCTGCGGATCGATATCTTTAACGCCGGCGGCCACGGCGGCCAGAACGTCCAGAAGAACGCCACGGCGGTGCGCATCACGCACCTGCCCACGGGAATCGTCGCCGTGTGCCAGGACGAGCGCTCGCAGCTCAAGAACAAGACGCGGGCGATGTCCGTCATGCGCGCCCGCCTCCTGGACATGAAGCAGAGCGAGCAGCGCGAGGAGATCGACTCCAGCCGCCGCGCGCAGGTGGGCAGCGGCGAGCGCGCCGAGAAGATCCGCACCTACAACGTCCCCCAGGACCGGATGACCGACCACCGCGCCGGCTACACCCGCCACAACCTGCCCGCGCTCCTGGACGGCGAGATCGACGACGTGATCGACGCCCTGTCCGAGCAGGAGCAGGAGCGCCTTCTAGAGGCGCAGCTGGCGTGAACATCAGGGAGGCGCTGCGCGAGGGGTCGCGCCTCCTGGCCGCCGCCGGCAGCGACGAGGCCGCCCTGGAAGCCGAGCTACTGCTGGAGCACGCGCTAGGTCTGGACCGCGTCCACTTCTACCAGCGCCTGGCCGAGGAGCTGACCCCGCAGCAGGCGGAGCGATTTCGCGCGCTGCTCGACCGCCGGCTAGCCCACGAGCCGACGGCGTACATCCTGGGCCACCGGGAGTTCTTCGGGCTGGAGTTGGAGGTGACGCCGGCGGCGATCATCCCCCGTCCGGAGACGGAGACGCTGGTGGAGCTGGTCATCGCCTTCGCGCGGGAACGCTTCGGCGAGGCCGCCTTCACGATGGCGGACGTAGGCGCCGGCGGCGGCGCCATCGCCGTCGCCGTGGCCCACGAGCTGCCGCAGGCGCAGGTCATCGCCATCGACGTGTCGCCGGAGGCGCTGGCGCTGGCCGAACGCAACGCCCGACGCCAAGGCGTCGCGGGCCGCATCCGCTTCGTGCAGGGCGACCTGCTCGAACCGCTACGAAGCCCTTCGACTCGAAGCCCCCCGATACGTATCGGGGCGCTTCGGCTCAGGGTGAGCGGAGGCGTGGACGTCATTGCCGCCAACCTGCCCTACGTGCGGACGGCAGACTGGAAGCGGCTGCCGCCGGAGATCCGCGACCACGAGCCGCGCGGCGGCCTCGACGGCGGCCCCGACGGGCTGCGGCTGATCGAGCGGCTGGTGGAGCAGGCCTGCCTGCCGGCAGGCAGGCGCCGCCGCCACCTGAAGCCGGGCGGTGCCCTGTTCGTGGAGATCGGCGACGACCAGGGGCAGGCGACGTCGCAGCTGGCGCGAGGGGCGTTCCCGGGTGCAGCGGTGGAGGTGAAGCCGGACCTGGCGGGGTTGGAGCGCGTGCTGGTGCTTCGCACGTGACACCGGGCGGGTAGCGCCATTGTGGTCTTGACGCCGGGGGTACAATCGAATGCGCGACGCACTCGTCCGCGGCGCGATCAGAAGGAGGATCCAATGGCGGTCAAACCAGTGCCCGATGGCTACCACACCGTTACGCCCTACCTCACGGCCAAAGGCGCCAACAGCCTCATCGACTTCATCAAGCGGGTGTTCGGCGGCGAGGAGACGTTTCGCATGGGCGGCGACACCGTCCAGCACGCCGAGATGCGGATCGGCGATTCGATGCTCATGCTAGGCGAAGCGCCGGACGAGCCGGTGCCCGGTATGCTCTACCTGTATGTCCCGGACGCGGACGCCGTCTACAAGCGGGCGCTAGGGGCCGGCGCTACGTCGCTGCGCGAACCGACCGACATGTTCTACGGCGACCGCACAGCTAGCGTCAAGGACGCGTTCGGCAACCAGTGGTGGATCGCCACCCACATCGAGGACGTGCCGCCGGAGGAGCTGCAACGCCGGGCGGCGCAGCAGACCCCTGCGTGACAGGCGAACGCAGTCTCTTGCTTCGTTGCTCGTTTGCTTCGTTGCCCGACTGCGACCGAAAGGAGACACCATGACGCAACTCATAAAGGCCATTCAGCGGATCAGAGACGATGAACAGGGCCACGTCATCGTGGGCGTGCCATCGCTGGTGGCGGCGATCGGCGCCGTCGCCCTCGGCATCGGCGCCGCCGCGGACAGTGACGTAACGGCGATCGCCGGCGGGGCCGTCCTCGGCCTCGGGGTCTTCGTCACCGGCCTCGCCCGCCACCGCGCCATCGACTACGAAGTCTTCGCCCGTCTGGACAAGCTAGAGAAGTAGGCCTACGCGGACCATGTCATTGTGAGCGCCCGGGCCCTCTTCGCCGGCACCAGGTATCTTCGCGAAGCCTGTCCTGAGCGAAGCCGAAGGGCCTGTCCTGAGCATGGTCGAAGGGGAACCCGGGGTGTGGAGGCGTGGTGGGTCAGACGGCATCGTTGGACGGGGCTCCCGTCGCGCTTCGGCTAGCCTGCCAACTGAACTGGTAAACGTTGCCCTCGGCCGTGATCGATGGCGCGAGACGGCCACGGCAGGGCGAAGCGTTGTCGCTCCGCTCGTCCTACGAGAGCCTCAGGACGAGCGGGAAGGATGTCGTGCTGGATGCAAGCGTGAGTTCGCAGCGCTGACAGCCGACCCTAACGGCTGAGTTGGTAGACCTTGTGCTCCGTCTTGATGGAGGGCACCGGGCTGTCATTGTTAGCGGCGATACGGCCATTCGGAAGCCAGAGCG
>JBGPMY010000047.1:0-9981 GCA_041487235.1 Dehalococcoidia bacterium | reverse complement strand
GGCTTGACCCACCTCGCCCAGGCCACCCCAGATTCCTTCGCGGCGAGCGCCGTCGCCTTGACAGGGCGTGGTTGGCGCTCAGAATGACAAAGCGGCGCACGGGCCGGGCCGGGCGGGACGGTATCATCGGGACAGGCCCTTCGCTCGAGACAGGAGACAGGTCGATGTCGGAGCGCCAGTCGTGTCTCATGTCTCATGTCCCATGTCTCCTGTTAATCCGCCAGCTCCCGCAGCGCCTGCTGCAACTGCTCCGGCGTGGGCGCTTTGCCGTGGAAGTCCGGGTTGTTCTCCATGTAGCTGACGCCTTTGCCCTTGATCGTCTCGCAGATGACGACCGCCGGCTGGCCTTTGTGGGCCCGCGCCTCTTCCAGCGCGCTGATGACGGCGTCGAAGTCGTGGCCATCGACGTGCCAGGTGCGCCAGCCGAACGCCTTCCACTTCTCTTCGAGCGGCTCCAGGGCCATTATGTTGGCGGTGTGGCCGTCCTCCATTACCCAGCCGCCGGGCCGCTGCGGCTTCTGGCCGTCCCCGGCGAAGCGAAGGTAGTCGGAGAAGCCGTCGTTCTGGATGTGGTTGCGGTCGACGATGGCCGTCAGGTTGTCCGCCTTGTGGTGGGCGCTGGCCATGGCCGCTTCCCAGGTCTGACCCTCCTGGCAATCGCCGTCGCTCAGCAGGCAGTAGACGTGGTAGGCGCGCTTGTCCAGCCGTCCGGCGAGGGCGTGACCCAGGGCGAAGGAGAGGCCCATGCCCAAGGCGCCGGCGGACATCTCCACGCCTTCCGGCTTGTGCATTATGGTGTGCCCCTGCAGCCGGCTGCCCAACTTGCGGAAGGTGAGGAGCTCCTCCACCGGGAAGTAGCCTGCCTCCGCCAGCACGGCGTACAGGACCGGTGTGGCGTGGCCCTTGCTCATGATGAGGCGGTCACGGTCCGGCCAGAGGGGGTTGGCCGGACCGTGGTGCAGCACGCGGAAATAGAGGGCCGTCAGAATGTCCGCGCAGGAGAGGGAGCCTCCGGGATGGCCGGAGTTGGCTTCCGCCGTCATGCGCACGATGTGACGCCGGATGCGCCGCGCGATGGATGGCAGCTCTTCTTTGGAAACGGTCTGCGCTGGGGCCAAGCCCTCTCCCCGAATCTGAACGTCCCCCCGTCTATCTGACGCCATTATAGGAAGCAGTCCAGTCGCCTGGCAACGGCACTATCGAAATGTGCGCCGCCAGGTGTTAGAATCGCTGGCGGAGAGCAGGCCCTGGAGCAGCCATGATCATCGACTTTCACACGCACATCTTCCCCCCTGAGGTGCGGCACCGCCGTAGGGACTATCTTCGGCGCGACCCGGCCTTCGCGGAGATGTACTCCAACCCGAAGGCGAAGATCGCCACGGCGGATGATCTACTGCGCAGCATGGACGAGTCGCGTGTCGATGTCAGCGTTGCCGTCGGCTTCGCTTGGAACGAACACGAGCTGTGTGCGCGGCATAACGATTACCTGCTGGAGAGCGCGGCCAAGAGCGGGGGACGCCTGGTGGCCTTCTGCACCGTCAATCCGGCCAGCGAGGATGGCGAGGAGGAAGCGTTGCGTTGCGCCAAGGCGGGCGCCCGGGGGTTGGGGGAGCTGCGACCGGACAGCCAGGGCTGGGACCCCAACGGCGACGCCGGCGAAGGGCTGGCTGAGATCGCCAAGCGCTTGGGGCTCATTCTTCTCTTCCACGTCACGGAGCCGGTAGGCCGCAGCTACGCGGGCAAAGAGGGCGGAGATCTGACCGCCTTCTATGAGTTCGCCCTGCGACACCCGGACGTGCGCATCGTCGCTGCGCACCTGGCGGGCGGCTTGCCCTTCTACGCCCCCATGCCGGAGGTGCGCGAGGTGTTCGCCCACGTCTACGTGGACACCGCCGCGCAGCGCCTCCTGTACGACCACACGGCCTACGAGCACTTGATCAGTCTCATCGGCGCTGAGCGCATCCTGTTGGGGAGCGATTATCCTCTCGTAGCTCAGGACAAGCAGATCGAGGAGTTGCGGGCGGGCGTCTTCGCCAGCGAGCACCTTCGGCTGATGCTCGGCGCCAACGCCGAACAGCTCCTGACCTCCGCCAAGACCGGCCGGTGACGGCGGTCGAGGACGAGCGGCCGCGTCTCTTCGTCGCCATCGAGCTGGAAGACGGGGTGCGGCGGGCGCTTTCTGATGTCCAGGATGAGCTGCGGAAGCGCGGTCTCAGCGGTGTTCGCTGGGTGCGCCCGGACGGCATCCATTTGACGCTGAAGTTCCTGGGCGAGACGCCGGCCGGGCAGGTGCCGGCTATCCAACAAGCGCTGGCGTCCGCGGTGGTTGGCGTTTCGCCGCACCAGCTGACGCTGGCCGGGCTGGGCGCCTTTGGCAGCAAACGTAGCCCGCGGGTTCTGTGGGTGGGGCTCCAGGGTGATACGGAGACGCTGGTGGCGCTCCAGGGGCAGGTGGACCGGGCCCTGGAGAGCGCTGGCTTCCCGCGCGAATCGCGTCCTTTCTCCGCGCACCTGACGCTGGCGCGTGTGCGCCCGGAGTCGGCGAGCGGGGCCGCGCTGGTAGTGGCAGAGGTGTTGTCGTCGGTCAGGGTGGCGCAGGCCGCGCTGGATGTGCGGGAAGTCTCGCTGATGCGCAGCCAGCTAGGCGCCGGCGGCGCAGTGTACAGCCGGCTCGACGCCTTCCCGCTGCGATAACCGCAGGCTCTTCGCTCGAAAGAAGAAGGGACACGGGCAAGCATTCTCTATCTGTCATCCCGCGAAAACGTTGGCGGTGCAGGAGGACTGCGGCCTTGCCTGGAGGTCGCGGGTTCTGACCCACTGCCCCTCAATCCCCCAGATTCCTTCGCGCCGGTTGTCTGCGCCTTCGAAGACCGTGGTTGGCGCTCAGAATGACAGATGAAGCTTCCTAGCTCGCGTAGCCCTTGGGGTGCGAGGAATGCCAGCGCCAGGCGCTCTCGATGATCTCTTCGAGCTCCGTGTAGCGTGGCTGCCAGCCCAGCTCGCGTCGGGCTGCGTCCTGAGAGGCGACAAGCTGGGCCGGATCGCCGGGGCGTCTCGGTTGCTCCTCCACCGGTATGGGGTGGCCCGTCACCCGGCGGGCAGCATCGATCACCTCGCGGTTGGTGAAGCCGCGTCCGTTCCCCAGGTTGTAGACGCCGCTGTGGCTCTCCGTGCGCTCTAGCGCCAGCAGGTGCGCCGCGGCCAGATCAGAGACGTGGACGTAGTCCCGCACGCAGGTCCCATCGCGGGTGGGGTAGTCGGTCCCGAAGAGGGGGATCGCCGGCCGCTGGCCAAGGGCCACCTGCAGGATACAGGGGACCAGATGGGTCTCCGGGCGGTGGTCTTCGCCCCGCTCCTCCGTCGCCCCGGCGGCGTTGAAGTAGCGCAGTGAGACGTGCCGCAGAGCGGACTGGCGCTGGTACCAGGGCAGCATGCGCTCGACGGCCGCCTTGGTTTCGCCGTAGGGGTTGATGGGGCGCACCGGCGCGTCCTCGTGGATCGGGACGGAATCGGGGTCGCCGTAGACGGCGGCGCTGGAGCTGAACACGAAGCGCTCCACCCCGTAGGCGGCCATGGCGTTGAGCAGCGCGATGCAGCCGCCGATGTTGTTGGCGAAGTAGCGACCCGGCTGCTGCACAGACTCCCCTGCCTGGATGTAGCCGCCGTAGTGCATGACCGCCTGGAAGCTGTGGCTGGCGAGGAGGCGGCTAAGCGCGGTCTCGTCCCGCACGTCCCCCTGGGCGAACTCCGCGTCCCTGTTGAGGGACCCCCGGTGACCGGCGATCAGGCTGTCCAGCACGGTGACGTCGTGCCCGGCGGCTACGAGCTGATCGACGGCGACGCTGCCGACGTAGCCGGCGCCGCCTACGACAAGGACGCGCATCGGTCCAGGGAGCCAACGGGGATATGAGCGTTCGGAGCGCCGAACGTGGTACGAGCCGCCGGGATTCTTCGCTCAGATATGGCGCGCAGGAACACACCGGAAATTCGTGGTCGCTCAGAATGACAGTGAGTGCTCGGATGCCGGCCCCACCCCAGATTCCTTCGCGAAGATGCCGTGAACTGCGTGCGCAGGTGCTGGCCGCTCAGAATGACACGGAGGAGCGATGACGCCGTCAGGGAGGAGCTATCAGCCGTCAAACCGTTTGAAGACCAGGCAGGCGTTCTGACCGCCGAAGCCAAAGCTGTTCTTCAGGACAACGGCCACATCCGCCTGGCGGGCCTGATTGGGCACGTAGTCCAGGTCGCACTCGGGGTCCCGAAACTGGTAATTGATCGTCGGGTGGATGACGCCTGTCGAGATGGACTGGACGCAGGCCAGGCACTCGATGGCGCCGGCGGCGCCGAAAGAGTGGCCCACCATGGACTTAGTGGCGCTGATGGGCACCCGGTAGGCGTCTTCTCCGAAGGTCTTCTTGATGGCGATGGTCTCTACGGAGTCGTTCAGTTTGGTGGAGGTGCCGTGGGCGTTGATGTAGTCGACCTCCGCCGCCGTCACGCCGGCGTCTTCCAGGGCCCACTGCATCGCCCGCTGGGCGCCCTCTCCGTCGGTGCAGGGCTGCACGACGTGATTGGCGTCGCTGCTGGCGCCGTAGCCGGCGAGCTCGGCCAGTATGGGCGCGTCTCGGCGCCTGGCGTGCTCCAGGGTCTCCAGGACGAAGATCGCCGCGCCCTCCGCCGCCACGAAACCGTCACGCTCGGCGTCGAAGGGGCGGCTGGCCTTCTGCGGCTCATCGTTGCGGCTGGAGAGGGCACGGATGACGGCGAACCCGCAGAGGCCCAGCTCGCACAGGGCGGCTTCCGTGCCTCCCGTGATCACCACATCGGCACGGCCGGCGCGGATCACGTCCAGGGCGTCGCCCATGGCCTGGGTGCCGGCGGCGCAGGCGGTGATGACGGTGTTGCAGTAGCCCTTGGCGCCGAACACCAGGCTCACGTGGGCGGCGGCCATATTGGGGAGCATTTTGGGGAAGAAGAAGGGATCGATGCGCATGCCGCCCTTCTCGTCGATCGTGCGGACGGCCTGTTGCGAGTCCCCCAGTCCGCCGATGCCGTTTCCCAGCAGCACGCCAAGGCGCGCGCGGTCTATCCGCTCCAGGTCCAGCTCCGCCTGCTGCACGGCCTGGCGAGTGGCGGCGATGGCGAACTGGCTGAAGCGCGACATGCGGCGGGCATCGCGGCGATCCATGTATTCCTCAGGATCGAACCCCTTGACCTCGCCGGCGATATGGACAGGGTAGGCCGAGTGATCGAACTGCGTCAGGATGTCGATGCCGGACTTGCCCTTAACGGCGTTCTGCCAGAATTCTCCCACGGAGTTGCCGATGGGAGTGATGGCGCCCATGCCGGTTATCACCGCGCGCCTGCCGTTCCTGCCTGCCATGCCTACCTCCAGCGCTCAGCCGCTATCCGTGTGCCCCATCTCCAGCAGATGCTCTCGCGCCCCGGCCGCAACGAAGAGCGAGCCCACGAGACATATTACCCCGACACCTCCGCGAACCGCTATCGCTTCATCGATGCCCGAACCAACGGTATCGGAAACTTCCGCATTGATCCCGAGCCGGCGGAATGCCTCCGCTATCCGTTCCGGCGGCATCGCGCGTGGGTGATCCGCCCGCACGGCTATGACGCGAGCAGCCACGGGGGCCAGCTCTGCCGCCAGTCCGTCGATATCCTTATCATCAGAAGCGCCCACGATGAACAACGCCCGTTCGCAGGAGAAGTAGTCGCGCAGAGCCTCGCGAAGGCGGCGCGCCGAGTCCCGGTTGTGAGCGCCGTCGGCGATGACCAGCGGCCGTTCTCGCAGCACCTCCAGCCGTCCGGGCCAGGCGACCTGCGATAAACCGCGAGCGATCGCTTCATCGGAGATGGCGTGCCCGCGCTGGCGTAGGGCGTCGGCGCAGGCGAGGGCCGCGGCGGCGTTCTCCATCTGATGCGCGCCCAGCAGCGGCAACCGTGTCTCGACCACACTTTTCGGGCCGTGCAGGCGGACATCTTGCCCGCGCAGATCGTGGGAGAGCTTCTGCCAGCGATAGTCGCAGGCCACGTCTACCACGGGCGCGCCGGCAGCGTCGGCGAACGCTCGGATGACGGCGGCGGCCTCTTCGTAGCGTTGCGGCGCCATGACGACGGTGCAGCCGGGCGCGATGATCGCCGCCTTCTCCCGCGCGATCTGCTCTACTGTGTCGCCCAGGATGGCCGTGTGTTCGAGGCTGATGGGCGTGATGACGGCGACATCTTTCGTCGCGAAGACGTTGGTGCTATCTACGCGGCCGCCAAGACCTACCTCCAGCACCTGGACCCGCACGCCGGAGAGGCGAAAAGCCAGGAAACCCAGCGCCGTCAGCAGGTCGAACGTCACCAGCTGGCGCTCACCCAGGGCTCGCTTCTCCGCCTGCACAGCCGGACGCAGCTGCGCCGTGAGCCGCGCGAACTCCGGTTCGTTAATTGGCTGGCCGTCTACGCGAATGCGCTCGCAGTAGGAGTGGAGGTGGGGGCTGGTGTAGAGTCCGGTCGTGTAAGCGGCGGCGCGCAGCACCGATTCGATCATGGCGGCCACGCTGCCCTTGCCCTTGCTGCCGGCGACGTGCATCGTGAGGCGGCCAAGGTGCGGGCCTGCCTCGCCGGCAGGCAGGTCGCCCAGGCGGCGCAGGAGGGAGAGCATAGGAGCGACGTCCGGCCGGTCCTGGAAGCGGCCGCTGCGCTCGAAGTCCGCGAAGGAGAGGAGGTACTGGATGGCTTCGGGGTAGTTCATGGGCGTACAGACTACGGCAAATCGGCTCCAGCTCTCCGGCGTCGGTGCTCCGCTCGTCCTTCGAGGGCCTCAGGATGAGCGGGAAGTGGCGTCCTCGTAACGCGAACGGTCTGACGTTCGGGCCGCCTCCCAGGACGCTCGCGGTGAGGCTCTCGAACCATGAGCGGAGGGGAGACGTTGCGATCTCATGCTGGAGGCGGTGACAGGAGTTGCCGCGTGTCGGGGTTAGACGTTGTGGAAGTCCGGCTGGCGCTTCTCCACGAACGCCTTCACGGCCTCCTTGAAGTGCGGCCGCTCCATAGCGGCGTTGAATTCGACGACCTCGCGCTTCATGACCTCCGCGATGTCCGTCTCCACCAGGTTGGCCCAGACGGTGCGCTTGATGGCGGCCAGGGACTCAGCCGGGTTGAAGGCGATCTCCGCCGCCGTCTCCACCGCCGCGTCCAGGAGCTGCTCCTGGGGCACGACTCGGTTGACGAGGCCGATGCGCCCGGCCTCCGCCGCGCCGACGATCCGTCCGGAGAGCATCAGCTCCAGGGCGTGCGTGAGGCCGACGATGCTGACCAGGATGCGGGTGCTGGCCAGCTCCGGCAGCACGCCCACCCGCACGAAGCGCATGGAGAGGCGTGCGTCCTCCCCGGCGACGCGCACATCGCAGGGGAGGGTGATGGTGAGGCCGGCGCCGATAGAGACGCCGTTGATGGCGCAGACGATGGGCTTGGAGCGCTGGACGAAGTGCACCCAGTTCTCTTGCTCGCGGCGGATGCGCATGTCGCGGCCTTCCTGCTCGCGCTGTTCGATTCCCCGGTCCCAGCCGCGGATGTCGGCGCCGGCGCAGAAGGCGCGGCCGGCGCCGGTGAAGACGATGGCGCCGACATCCGCGTCCTGGTTGCAGGCCTCGATCGCCTGGCGCGCCTCGCTCCACATCGGCTCGCCCAGGGCGTTCAGCCGGTCGGGGTTGTTGAGGGTGACGATCCCTACGCGGCCTCGCTGCTCGGTGATTACCTGCTCGTATGACATAGCTCCTCCTTCCTTAGTGGAGACATGAGACATGGGACATGAGACACGGTCAGTGCTGCCGCATCAACGTGTCTCCTGTCACCTGTCTCCTGTGTCCTGTCCTCCGGCTTATGACCGGGAACTGGTCCTGGTGGTTGGTCGTCGCTGGGCGGGGGCGGTTCCGCCCTGCGGGAGCGCCGGATCCCGTTCTGCTTTCCGCAGCCAGGCGGCAGAATTATACCACCCCACATGGGCCCCTCCCCAGGAACAAGGAGCCAGGAGCCAGGGGCCAGGAAACAGGAAACAGCCCGGCTTCATACGTGTTGCTTGTCTCGCGTTTCGTGGTCCTGTCTATAATCTCTGCGTGGCACCAGTACGCAAGAGTATGGGGCTGGATGGTCTTGATGACGAAGCCCGCGGGCGGCTGGAGTCGCTCCTCGCGAAGGGCTGGTCGCTGCCTGGGGGCCATGCGCTGGCGGGACTGCACAACCAGCGTCTAGGCGCGTACCGTTTGGTCGCGCTGCTGGGGCCCAAGAACAACGTGGGCTCGCGCTACTTCCAGCTCTTCCTGGCGGACCTGCCTACCGGACAGGCAGGCGCCGAAGGCCGCCTGGCGCGCGAGACGCTGGCGCTGGGGCTGCACAACTCCGGGCCGTTCCCGGCCTACAACTGGGTGGAGCTGATCCGCTACGAGGCTGCGCCAACGTTCGGCGAGCAGGCGGTGGACCTGGCCGGCGAGGGGCTGGACCTGCCGCTGTTCCAGATGCTGTCCGCTCTCGTGCCGCCGGGCGGGCACTTGATGGTGGAGTACGACTCGCCCGGCCAGAAGGCCAGCGAACGTGCGCTGACGCTGGGCTATCCGCCGGTGACCTCGCCGCTGGGGTACCTGATGTTCCAGGTGGGGTGCCGCTCCTTCCGCGACTGGTATATCGCCGAGGGCGGCCGCGAAGGGCCGCGCAAGCTGCAGGCGTTCAAGCCTCTGAACGAGGAGATCGCGCGAGAGAAGACGGCGGAGCTGCGGCGGCAGATCGAGGAGCTGCTGGCCCGGCCCGACGACGGGCAGCACGGGGAGTGGGGCGCCCTGGCGCGGCGGCTGGCGCGGGAGGTGCTCCGGGCGCTGGAAGGCCAGCTGATCTGAACCGGAACTGAACGAATCCGAGCTTGACACCTCAATGAGGGGCATCTTACATTGATTCCGAGAATGTCCATCCCCTGCGGCATCCCTGCTACCGCTCGCCAAGGAGCCCTCGTTCGATCGTGGTAACCGCTATTTCATCTCGCCCGGAGGTACGCACATGGTAACCGTAAGCGTCATCAAAGCCGATATCGGAGGCTTCGTCGGCC
Source organism: Dehalococcoidia bacterium (assembly GCA_041487235.1). Classification (GTDB taxonomy): domain Bacteria; phylum Chloroflexota; class Dehalococcoidia; order SM23-28-2; family RBG-16-64-32; genus JBGPMY01. The sequence goes on along the minus strand of JBGPMY010000047.1, from coordinate 884 downwards.
ACTCCGCCTCTCATCCGGACATCCTGGACCTGGGCCGCGAAGAGCTGGAGCGGGCCAAGCAACGTGGCCTGCTGATCGACTGCCACGTCAGCCACTGCGGCGACGACATGTTCCTGGTGATGACCCACAACCGCGGCGAGAACAACGTCGACGTCCACCGCCTGGCCTGGGACACGTTCATCAAGGGCACGGAGCTGGCCAAGAAGCTGAAGCTGTACGGCGCGGGCCAGGACCTGCTGGCCGACTCCTTTTCCGGCAATATCCGGGGCGCCGGACCGGGTTCCGCCGAGATGGAGATCGACGAGCGGCCCTCAGAGCCGATCATCGTGTTCATGGGCGACAAGATGTCGGCCGGCGCCTTCAACCTGCCCCTGTACAAGATGTTCGCCGATCCGTTCAACACGCCGGGTCTGGTCATCGCCGAGGGGCTGCACCAGGGCTGCGCCTTCGAGGTCCAGGACGTCCGCGAGCACGTGCAGATCACTCTCAACGCGCCCGAGGAGATCTACGACATGCTAATCTTCCTGGGCGCGCCCAATCGCTACGCCGTCAAGCGCGTCTTCGCCCGCTCTACCGGCGAGGTGGGCGCCGTCTCCAGCACCGACAAGCTCTCCCTCATCGCCGGGCGCTACGTGGGCAAGGACGACCCGACGATGATCGTGCGCTGCCAGGGGAACTTCCCGGCTGTGGGCGAAGTGCTGGAGCCGTTCACCAACCCCTTCCTGGTGGAGGGATGGATGCGCGGCTCGCACCACGGGCCGCTGATGCCCGTCTCCCTGCAGGACGCGCACCCCAGCCGCTTCGACGGCCCGCCGCGGCTGGTCGCCCTCGGCTTCCAGCTGGCGGACGGGAAGCTGATAGGCCCCCGCGACATGTCCGACGAT
>JBGPMY010000046.1:0-10001 GCA_041487235.1 Dehalococcoidia bacterium | reverse complement strand
GCCTCGCAGGCGGGGCAGCTGGGCTGGGGCTGCTCAGTGAGCATTCCGCAGCTGGGGCACTCGGCGCCAGGGAGTGCCACGGCGTCGCTGACGACTAGCGTGCGAATGCGCCCCTCGTTCAGCGCGCGAATGGTGTCGCTGGCCCCAACAACGCCGGGACCACCGGCCGCCGAGTCGTTCACGATCTGGTCTACCAGAGCCTCCTCCTGCCTGCGCTCGAACGCCTCGTAGACGGGCCTGGCCCGGTCCAGGATCTCCTGTGGCCGGTCCATCCTGTTTACGGAGAAGTCGCCGATGACAAGCTCCTGCAATGGAGTCGGCAGCATCTTCTTAAACTCTGTCAGCGCCTCTTCGGACCCGCTCAGAATCAGCCGGTCGAAGGGTCTCGTTTGGTGATAGCGCTGCAGGCGATGCATGACGTGCTTCAGGTGCTCGTGGACGTGGAATCCGGTGTGGCGCTGATAGCGGGCCTGCGCCCAGCCGCCCTGCTCGTGCCGCCCGGGCACATCGTCGTCGAACACCTCGGTAGCCTGCTCGATCTCGCCCATGTGGATGATGTAGAGGTGCGCGTCTTCCTTGTCCACGACGACGGCCGCGTAACGTTCGTTCTCGTCGATGATGCGCGCCAGTATGCGCACCTGCGCGGTCTCCGTGAAGTGGACCACGTTGGGCGCCGCCACGTTCAGGGAAACGGTCTCCCACAGCCCCAGCGGCTGGCAGGAGAAGATCACCAGCCCTCTGCCTGTGGGGCTCCACGATTGCTCCAAGAAGTGGAGTACTCGGTCGATCTCGCTGTGCAGGCGCCGTGAACGCTCCTCTTCGGGCGGCGTCTCAACGTGCTTGAGCGCCGCCTTGAACTCGGAGAGGGGGTGGCGCCGGTCATACATCAGCTTCGGGTCTACGCGCAGATAGACACTCAGTATGCCTTCATCTGAACGGTACGCCGCGAGGTTCTTCAGGAACTCTGCCGATACGATCATGGGGGCGCCTCCCGCTAGGTCTCTGCACCAGATTGTACCATCGGACGGGAGACGGTTGAGGTGGGCCTGATGGCCTTTTGAGGCAGGAGTTACGGCAGGTCTCCGGTGGCCGCCAGCGTGCTACACTCGCCCTTGTCATGGCCGTGCAACTCCACGACCTGGAGCCGTTGCGACCGCTCCTTCAGCATCGCCCGTTGGGGCTTCTCAGCGATATCGACGGCACCCTGGCGCCCATCGTTCCCAACCCGGATGACGCGCGAGTATCGCCGCGCTGCCGGTCGCTCCTGCGTCAGCTCGCGCAGCGGCGCGTCCGCATCGCTCTGATCACGGGGCGGGAGCTGGAGAAAGCGCGCGCTGTCGCCGGGATCCAGGACGCCGTATACGCGGCCAATCACGGCCTGACGATCTGGGCGGATGGCCGGCTGGAGACGCCGGAGGCGCTCCAGGAGTATGCGGCCCGGGCGCGGCAGGTGGTTAAGGAAGTCTCAGGCCTTGGTGCCCAAGGAGTCGTGATCGAGGAGAAGGGGCCGGCGCTGGCCTTTCACTACAGGCAGGCGGTGGATGAGGGCAAGGCTCGTGCGGCCATCGCGGCGGCCATCGTCGCGTCGGAAGCCGCGCGGGCTTTCCGCGTCACGGAAGGACGCAAAGTCGTCGAGCTGCGGCCGCCGCTGGCGATCGATAAGGGCACGGCGCTCGCCGGTCTGGTCGCTCGCCTGGGCGTCCAGGCGGTGATCTGCATAGGCGACGACCAGACCGACATCGACATGTTCCGCGGTGTGGATGAGCTGCGGCAAAGGGGGCTGCCCGGCGTGACGGTCGCGGTCAACAGTGAAGAGGCGACATCGGATCTGCTGGCCGCAGCGGATTACTGGGTGCAGGGGGTTCCGGGTGTGGAATGGCTGCTGCGAGAGCTGCTCAGAGCCCTGCCCGGGAGACGGCCATCAAGTCTCGGAACTGCCTCTCCAGCCAGAAAGTGATGTCCTCCTCCTGGACCAGCCGCTTCAGCGCGGCGGCCCTGCGGCGGCGCTCGTCCAGGGGCATAGTCAGCGCTTGGTGAAGGGCGCGCACGGTTCCTTCCAGGTCTGTGGGAGCGATGTTGAGGGTGTACTCTGAGAGCTGCTCCGAGGAGCCGGCCTGCTCGGAGAGGATGAGGACGCCATCGCCCTTGTTGACCAGGGGTCCTTCCTTGGAGACCAGGTTCATGCCGTCGATGACGGGGTTGACCAGCAACACATCGTAGACGTACATCCCGGCGATGGCCTGGGCGTAGTTGTTTTCGTAGAAGACGTGGATCGGCTGCCACTCCACGTCGCCGAAGTGGTCGTTGATCGACTCGACGAGCTCGAATATCTCGTCCGTATAGGTCTGGTAGACGCCCAGCTCGCTTCGGGAAGGGACCAGGAACTGGAGGAAGTTCACCTTGCCGCGGAAGTCCGGGTAGCGCTCCAGTAGCAGCTCCCAGGCGCGCAGGCCGCGAATGATGTTCTTGCTGGGCTCCGAACGGTCCACTCTGACGATGGTCTGACGGCCCAGCAGCGGCTGCAAGCGGCGCTTGTACTCCTCCACCTCAGGTGATCGCGCGAACTCCAGCAGACCAGCGGCATCTATGGAGATTGGGTAATTGCGGATGTGCGTGGTACGGCCACGATAGTTCACGAGGCGCTTGCCGTAATCGATGTCAACGTCCGCGAGCATCGCCTCGCAGCAGTGCAGGAAGTTGCGGACGTCCGCTTTCGTCTGCAGACCAACGATGTCGCAAGCGCACATATGCTCGTGGATCGTTCGCCGCATGAACTCGGGCAGGACGCCCCAATAGCGTGGCCCCGGCCAGGGGATGTGCGTAAAGTGCAGGATCGTCGCCTGGGGCACCTCGCGCCGTACCATGGCGGGCGCCAGATAGAGGTGGTAGTCCTGGAGGAGAACGAAGGGGGGTTCCGGATGTAGCTTCGCCTGCTCGATGATGGCCTGGGAGATGGCTTCGTTCACCGGAAAGTAGCCGTTCTCCCAGGCCTCGTACACAGCGCGCCCGATGTTGGGCGTACGCGGGGTGTTCCACATCAAGTGCTGCACGAACCAGAGAAGAGGATTGCAGAAGACGTAGTAGTGGCGCTGGTAGACGGACTGGGGAACAGTGACGAAGCGGACGTAGATCTCGTTGTCCGGGACTTTGAGCAACCCGCCGTTGGCCTGCTGGGCGGCGCGACGGTCGCCGTCGGTCATAGCGGAGGCGACCCACGTGGCGGGCACGAAGCGGGCGGCGGCCAGGAGGGCGGTCACCATGCCGCCGCTGCCTCTCGATGCCGTCAGTGAGCCGTCGGCCTCGAGGTGGTACTCAATTGGCCCGCGGTTGCTGGCGATGATGAGGCGCCGGTGGGCCAGCATCTCCTGGGTCAGCGCCTGTAGCCGCTGGAGCTTGCTCTGAACGTCGCTCTCCGGGCTCGCTATCGCAGCCATGTGCGGCTTCAGCATGGCCGACGGGCAGAAGGCTGTCAACAAGGCACCCGCCTTGATGTGCGGGTGTCGGCATGTCTAATATTGAGTTGGACGCCCCCGTAGCTCAGTCGGATAGAGCGCCGGCCTCCGGAGCCGGGTGCACAGGTTCGAGTCCTGTCGGGGGCGCCAGTTTCAGCTTGTGAACCACCCATCGTCCTCCAGCGTTCAGGCGGGCCTCAGAAGGAGTTGCACAATGGTCGAGAGTAGCGACGCCCAGCCAGACCTCCAGGATCCAAACATCCTCAGGACCGGCTACAACGCCGTGTACGCAGCCGTGCCTAACAGCGCCACGTTGCGCCGGCTTTGGCATGAGCATGCAGAGGGGCTCGACTTCCCTGAGGAGTTCGGGCACATCAGCTTCGTCACGCTGCCCCAGCTGCGGCGCATCGCCTCCGAACTCCGCCTGGGACCTGGCGACACACTGGTCGACCTCGGCTGTGGAAGAGGCGGCCCCGCGCTCTGGGTTGCGCGCGAGACCGGGGCTCGCCTCATCGGAGTTGACCTCTCGACCGTCGCCGTCGAACAGGCCACGGTACGTGCAACTAAGTTGGGCCTGAGCGACCAGGCGCGGTTCGTCGTCGGCGCCTTCGCTGACACGGCTCTCGATCCCGAGTCGGCCGATGGGGTCATGAGCGAGGATGCGCTGCAGTACGCGCCCGACAAGCGCGCCGTGTTTGCGGAGGCCAAACGCGTCTTGCGCCCTGGCGGGAGGATGGTGTTCACCGCCTTCGAGATCGAGCCGAGCCGGGTGGCGGGTCTGCCGGTGTTCGGCGTCGATCCGGTGGAGGACTACCGCCCGCTTCTGGCGGAGGCAGGATTCACCGTCGAGGTGTACGAAGAGGTCCCCGGCTGGCCGGAACCGGTGACGACCACCTACTCCGCCCTTCTCAGCGCCAGCGGGGCCCTAACTCAGGAGATGGGTCAGGCAGCCGCTGCGGCCCTGTTCACCGAGCTATCCATGACTCTCCAGCAGCAGCCCTACCGGCGTCGGGTTCTGGTCGTGGCGACAAAGGGGTGAAGCGAGAAGCTGGCCGCAGATCGGTCGCCGCGCATCACCTCAGGCAAGCTCGCATGAGAACGTAAACGCACCCGAACGGTCGCTGGCCGGGACGAATGATCAGCGAAGCATTAAGAGACTCTAATCTGGCGCTAACCCAGCCTTAACGCGGCCGTCTTATACTTCGCCGTGAGCTTGACAGACTTACTTGCCGTGGTCGCCTGCACGACAGGCTTAACGATGGAGGCACAAAGTGAGAACCATAACACGCGCGATCACGGCCCTGATCCGCAGTCCATTGCGGGCAGGACTGCTGGTCGGCGTTCTCGCCGTGAGCGTGGGGCTTACGCTGATCATGATCACCGTGGACGGCGCGTTCGCGACGCGTCTGGACGATATACAAGCCCGGGTCGGCACCAGCATCACCGTGCGGCCGGCCGGCAGCTTCGGCGGCGGCTTTTTTGACCGCGGCGGCGACAACAACAGCGGTAACGCCAATAGCGGTGGCGCCAACGGTGGCAGCACCAACGGCGGTGGCAATACCAGCAGCGCTTCGTCTAACCAGCTGACCGCGCTCGCCGACCAGGACATCGGCAAAGTCGCGACTATCTCGCATGTCGTGAGCGTTTCCAGCTTGATGACTGCCCGTTATACAGGCACGGGGCTGGAATCGGCCGTTCAGCCGCAGCGGCGCGCCAACGCGCCGGCGGCGACGCCCGCGGCCGGCGCCGGAGGCTTCCGCCGCGCCGTCCTGGTTACCGGAGTCGATGACCCGGCGTCCTTGGCAACACTCGGCGTGCAGAACGCACAGTTAACGGCGGGCCGCACTTTCAACGCTGATGAGGCGAACGCCAACGTGGCCGTGCTCGGTCAAGCCATGGCAGACCACAACGCGCTCAAAGTCGGCGACACATTCCCGATCAACGACATGACCTTCGAGGTGATCGGCACCTACTCCACAGGCACACAGTTCGGTGACAATTCCGTGTTCATACCGCTGGCTACCGCGCAGACCGTGTTCAGTCGCCCGGGAGAGATCGACCAGGCGATCGTGAAGGCGGACGCCACGTCTAGCGTGGACCAGGTAGCAGCCGATATCCGCCAGGCGCTGGGCCAGGATAATGTGGACGTCACTACCGAGGCATCCCTTGTCCAGTCGATAAGCGCGCCCATCTCAGACGCCAAGGACAGCAGCCAGGTGGGCATGATCGCCGCCCTGGTGGCGAGTGCGGTCATAATCCTGTTCTCCGTCGGCCTGGTCGCGAGGCAGCGCCTGAAGGAGATCGGAATCCTGAAGGCGATTGGCGCGTCAAGCTGGCATGTCATCGGCCAGTTTGGTGTTGAGACCGCTGTGATCAGCCTGATCGCGGCCTTAGTCGGCGCCCTCGCCACGTTCCCGCTGGCGCAGCGCGTTGCGAACGGGCTGATCTCCACGCCTTCAACGGCTGGCTTCGGTGGGCCGGGAGGAGGCGGCCGGGGCGGGCCGGCCGCTGCGGCGGCGGCAACCCGCGTGGGCGGCCTGCTGGGCAGCATCGATGTTGCCGTATCGCCGGAGGTTTTCCTCTACGCCCTGGCTATCGCCATTGGCCTGGCGCTGTTGGCCACCCTGGTCCCGGCCTGGTACGTCGCTCGGGTAAAGCCGGCGGAGGTTCTGCGAAATGAGTGAGGGCGTGGATGGCAACGCCATGTACACCGTAGTGGCGGAGGACCTGACCAAGTACTTCAAGAGTGGCTCCATCAGCGTGAAGGCGGTTGACAACGTCAGCCTCCGGCTGCCGCGAGGCAAGTTGGTCGCTCTCCGGGGACCCAGCGGCTGCGGAAAAAGCACCCTCCTCAACCTGATGGGCGCGCTCGATAGGCCCGATTCTGGCAGCCTGGTCGTCGACGGCACTGATGACGCTCACCTCAAGGGGCAAAAGGAAGTCGCGTACCGGAGGCGGAAGGTCGGTTTCGTGTTCCAGATGTTCAACCTCATGCCCCATCTCTCGGCTATCGAGAATGTGAAGCTGCCGATGGAGTTCGGGGCCGGCGCGAAAGATGCAGCCCTTCGGGCGCGTGCTGCGGCCCTCCTCGGCCGTGTTGGCCTGCCCGCTGATCGCCACAATCGGCGCCCTGCGAAACTGTCGGGCGGCGAGCAACAGCGCGTCGCCATCGCCAGGGCGCTGGCCAACGACCCGCCGCTGATCCTGGCCGACGAGCCGACAGCCAATCTCGACTCGAAGACAGGGGCGCTGATCATCGACCTGCTTCGCAGCTTGCGAGGCCAAGAGCGCACCGTCTTGATCGCCACTCATGACGAGACGATTGCCCGTGAGGCAGATGTAGTCATGGAAATGAAGGACGGCCGCTTACTGGCGGATGGCCAGCAGCCGGAGCGCATACGTGTTTGACGGCGCGACGGCGGGCACGATGATTTGCGCGATCTCGGGCTGACCCAAGTGCGAGGGAGATACTGGCAGCCTATTGTGCGTGAGCCTGGCCGATCCCTCGATCTATGATCCGCCTGGCGACCCCGCAGCCACCTTGTCGATGGCCGCGCTGGCCCGCAACGGGTGAGCCCCGGTGCGCGAAATCACTCGCAAGAACGTCTCCACGATCCGCGGATCGAACTGACTGCCGCTGCATCGCCGCAACTCTTGGATAGCCGCCTCTTCTGGCATCGCCTTGCGGTACGGGCGGTCCGTCGTCATTGCGTCAAAGGCATCTGTGACGAGCAGAATCCGGGAAGCGATCGGTATCTCGTCGCCGGCCAGGCCGTCCGGGTAACCGGAACCGTCAAAATGCTCATGGTGGTGCAGAATTGCAGGGACGGCTTGGGCAGCGACGTCTATCTGCGTCAGCATGTACATGCCGTGGACCGGGTGCTGCCTCATGGTTATGGTTTCGTCTTTGTCCAAGGGGCCTGCCTTTCGGAGGATCTCATCGGGGGTCACGAGCTTCCCGAGATCGTGCAGCAGGGACGCCAGTCTCAGCGCCTCGACGTCCGCTTCTCCTAAGCCGAGCTCCCTAGCCAGTTCAGCTGTGTACCAGGAGCACCGCTCGGCATGCTCGCTGGTCGCGGGGTCCTTCGCAGAGAGAGCCGTCATGAGGGACGCGATCGTGTTCGGCGTACGGCCGCCGCGCTCAGAATATGAGGTCCCGGTGGCTTCAACTGTCTGGCCTTGCAGCCCGTCCCAGTCGCTCACTCGGTTCTTGCCCGTGGACTTCGCCCAGTACATGGCCATGTCCGCTTTGTAGATGAGCTCTTCGGCGGAGGAGGCGGACTCGGGGAAGCTGGCGACGCCCAAGCTCACCGTAAACTTCATTCCCTTGCCGGCACTGATCTGTTCCACAGCGCGCCTCATGCTGTCTGCGACATCGATGGCCTTGGCGCGATCGACGCCCGCCAGCAGTACTGCGAATTCGTCTCCGCCGTAACGGTACGTATCTTCCCTCTTGACAACCTTGGCCAGGGCGGCGGAGAGATCGCGCAGCAGCCCGTCGCCAGCCAGGTGCCCCAGTGAATCGTTGACCGCCTTGAAACCGTCTACGTCGAAGATCACGAGTCCAATACTGGTGCCGTTGGCGCGGGCCGCTGACACGTCTTCACGTATCCTCTTGTGGAACGATCGGTGGTTGCCCAGCGAGGTCAGCGGGTCCGTCGCCGCCTGGGTGCGAGCATCCAGGAGCTGGCGGTTTTGCTCGCGCAGCTTCCGGTTCGCCAGTCGCAGCTCCGCAGCACGTTCTTCCACCGCCTCCACCATGTGGTTCATCACTGATCCGAGGTGCGCCAGCTCCCTTGGTCCGCGAGCCGGCGCCCTGGCCGACAGATCGCCCTCAGACACGCGGGCCGCCGTCTCTTCCAACGACATCAGTGGGGCAATGATGGAGCGAGCGATGAAGATTGACGCTGCCAGGCCCATGACGGTGCCGATCACTCCTGACAGCACCAGGAGCCACAGGGCCACTTTACCTGCGTGGTCCGCGTTCGCGCGCAGTTCCGTAACTTGCGCAAGCTCCTGGCCAGCCAGACTCTCCAGCTTCAGCCTATAGTCGTGGAATATTGGGACGATCTCTTCCAGAGCCGCCTGTGCCCCTGCGATATCACCCTTCTGCCGCAAAGTCGCGGCGCGCGCGGCGCCCTCCACGAGTGGGGCGCCCAACGTCGCTACCTCTGCTACTTCGGGAAGCGTCCGTTGGGCCACGGCCGCCGTTAGACTTTCCTGGGCCGCGTTCGCGTGATCGTTAATCTCAGCAACGTAGGAGTCATTTCCCGCGGCGACATATCGCTGTAAGAGGAGCCCGGAGATACTTGCCTGCGCCTCCGCCCTCTGAAGCAGGGAAGCCATGCTGGAATGAGACTCCAACTCAGCAAGATCGGCCTGGTGAGTCCGCACTTGCAGGCTGGCGCCAAGGGTAACGCCGCCGAGGATGATAATCAGCAGTCCGAAGCCGGCGATAACGCGCGACTTCACGGACGAGGGCCAGAGTGGGAGACGAAGCTGTAATCGTGTCGTCCTGCTCATGGTTAGCTCCCGAACCGAATGCCCCACATCGACGTGTTGGATTCACAGAGATCGACGGCCATCTGGCGGCAGTAGTTACATGCGCGAGCGTGTAAAAGCCGTAGATCTGCCCTCAACGCCCCGTAAGCCTTCAGTGATGCACCGCGCATATCGGCGAACAGTGGCTAATCGCAGACGGTCCGCTGGCTACACCGGAGACGCGGTCTTAGACACGCGTCGCCCGAACAACCGGCGGCCAAGCAGGGCGAACGCCACGAGCGTCATAGTCACGCCCATTGCCCCCGCGCCCACGGCCAGCCACATGGCAGTGGTCTCCGCGCTGTCAGCGCTTTCCCGCAGAGAGACGGCCTCCGCGGACTCCGCTTCTATGGCCTGATCCTGGACAGCCGAGAACTGCTCGAACTTGGGCGCGCCGTCGGTTAGGGCTGCGGCCGCTCCCTTAGCATCGCCGCTCTGCCGTATGGCGACAATCTGGGCCGAACCCTGCACGAGCTGCGCCCCTCCCGATACGAGTACGCTCAAGTCGGTGACCCCTCCTCGCGCGACAGCCGACGTAAGCGATTGGATTCCCGCCGCCGCGTGGGACTTGAACTCTGGCAGGAGCGCCAGGTCTCCGGTCGCGACATATTGTTGCAGCAGGCCTGAGGCGACGAGGCCCTCTTTCTTCGCGTCCTGCAGAAGCGTGGCGGTGGTGCTACGAGATTCCGCGTCGTCCAGATCGGACTGACGGGCCTTCGCCTGCCAGGCCGAGGCCCCGGCGAGGGTGAGCAGTACGCAGCCCGCCATGATGAGCGCGCCGACGCCCAGCCATTTCGTCCCCGAAGTAGCGCTTTGATTCACGTTATCCTCCTGTGCTGTCAGCCAATTGAGTCTGCTGTGAGCAACATAGAAGACGGCAAAGGCCCGAAATCCGTTACGTCAGAGGCGGGGCCGGGCCAGAATGCCTGTGCGGGCGCGCGCGGTCAGTCGCCGATGACCGGCTCTGCGGCCTCTACGACCTCGAAGGCGTCGGCGCTAATCTTCTTG
>JBGPMY010000045.1:0-10037 GCA_041487235.1 Dehalococcoidia bacterium | reverse complement strand
AGCGGAGACCGCACGTAGTGTGGCGCTGCCACCGCACCATGAATGATGCGGCATGATACCGGCGGCTGGCTAGCGCAATCTCGCGTCGGGGGACGGTTGCATGCCCCAGCCCCGCCTGCCGGCGGGCAGGTTTCAAGCTGGGGTGGGTAGCAGCTACCCTCGCAGCGTCGGTAAGACCTCCCGCGCGTACGCCTCCACGTAGGGCATGAAGTCTGCGAACCCCTCGACGATGGGGACGAGGATGAAGTGCTGCACGCCGGCCTCGGCGAAATCGGCGAGGCGGCGGGCGCATTCGTCGGCGTTGCCCATCACCACGTAGCGGTCGACGATCTTCTCGAACGGCTGGTTATAGCGGCGCGACAGGTCGGCGGCGGCGATGCGCTTGGCCTCGTCGTAGCTGTCCGCCAGGCAGATGAACTGGTAGATGCCGGGCGTGACGGCATTGGGATCGCGGCCGGCCTTCTCGGCGTGCTCCCGAACCTTGGCCAGGCTGTCACGGAAGCGCTCGGGGGAGAAGAGGTAGGGGAGGTAGCCGTCGCCCAGGCGCCCGGCGCGGCGTATGGCCGCGTCGGAGCGGCCTGCCACCCAGATGGGCGGGCCGCCGGCCTGCGTGGGCTTGGGCATCAGCGTGACGCCATCCAGCCTGGTGAAGCGACCATCGAACGTCACGTTGTCCTGAGTGAACAGCAGCTTGAGTACGCGAATCGCCTCGTCCATGCGGGCCCCGCGCTCCTTGACGGGGACGCCGACGGCCTGGAACTCCTTCGGGTACTCGCCGCCAACGCCCACACCCAGGATCAGCCGCCCGCCGGAGATGATGTCCACGGACGCGACCTCCTTGGCGGCCAAAGCGGCCGGGCGCAGCGGCAGGAGCAGGACGGCGGTCCCCAGCCGGATGCGGCTGGTGCGGGCGGCCATGGCGGCCAACGCCGTCAGCGCATCGAAGGTGGGGAAGTAGAAGAAGACGTGCTCGCTCGTCCAGGCGGAGTCGTACCCCAGCTCCTCGACGCGGGTGACATCCTGCCACTGGTGCGGGAACAGATTGACGCCGAACTGGAGATCGCTCATGAACGGCCACAGATTAACACGGATGGGGTCAAGGGTCAGGCGTCGATGGTCCAGTCGCTTCATCGAACGACCCTGGCTCGAACCACGCGCAAGTGGGTCTGTATCTTATACCATTGATGTCACTGACGCGCCGCCCGTGCTCAACGCAACGGCGATATTAGGAACTCCCATATCGCCTCCACGGCCTCCACGGCGGTGAAGCCGTCGAACCAGCGTCCGACGTGCAGCGCGTACTCCTGGAGCAGCTTCCCGGCCAGAAGGACGACCCCGACGGTCGCGAACTGCGCGCGCGAATAGCGGAACGGCACGAGGAACCGCAAACCAGGAACACGCGAGCGGGCGGCGGGCCGCTGTTCTTCCAGCCGGAACTGCTTGAGGGCGGCGACAAAGACGAACCAGAACTCGAAGACGTTGGGGAAGAACAGCAATAGATCGCGGCTCTGGGTGATCTCGAAGGCCACGAACCCGGCCATGCGATAAGTGTAGAGGGCGATCGCCATGTTGCGGGGCGCGGCCTGCCAGCGGAGCGCCACGACGAGGAACGTAAGCATATACACTTGGTCCAGCCACTTGTCGAAGCTCTGGTAGTTCTTGACGCCGCCCAGGTGGATCAGGTTCATCATGAACAGGTCGCTCAGGTCCACCAGCATGGCGATGATGGCGCCCGCCAGCGGCCAGCGCAGTACCGGCAGCGAGCCGGCGATACGGACGGCGGCGATGATCCACATCTCGGTCGTCATGGGCGCATCGTAGCGCATCCCCTCAACTTGACGCGCACGTAAAGTTCCTATACTGTGCAGTCACTCAGACCCTGCCCGCGAGCCGCGAACGAGAAGGAGACGCCCATGCCCAGCACCAAAGTCGGCGAGATCAACGTCGAGTACTACGTGGAGGGGAACGGCCCGCCGCTGCTCATGATCATGGGCCTGGGCGGCCAGGCGTCCTCCTGGGGCGAGCCGTTCCTGGAGCAGCTACGACAGCGCTTCACCACCATCCGTCTCTCCAACCGGGGGACGGGCCTCAGCGATAAGCCCGCCGAAGTGACGATACGCGCCATGGCGGACGACGCCGCCGGGCTCCTGCGCGAGCTGGGCATCGAGAAGGCGCACGTCCTCGGTATATCGATGGGTGGGATGATCGCCCAGGAGGTGGCGCTGAACTATCCGCAACGTGTGCAGGGGCTGGTGCTGGGGTGCACCAACTGCGGCCCGGCCCACAGCGCGGCGGTGCCGGCGGAGACGCTGGTGAAGTTCGCGCAGATCTCGGCCCTCACGCTAGAACAGCGGATCGAGCAGTTCTGGCTGGTCACGGTGACGCCGGAATTCGTGCAGCGAGGGCGGCAGTTCCTGGACACGATGATGGCCGCATCGCTGGCAACGCCAACGCCCTGGGAGACGTTCGGCAAGCAGTTCGCCGCCATCCAGGCGTTCGACTCCTACGACCGGCTGCCGCAGTTAACGGCGCCGACGCTGATCATCAACGGCAACCGCGATGTCATCGTTACCGTCGGAAACGCAGACATCTTGCAGCAGCGCATCAACGGCTCACGGGTGCGGATCATCGAGGGCGTCGGCCACTGCTTCTTCTGGGAGAAGCCGGAGGAGTCGGCGCAAGCGGTCGTGGAGTTTCTCGCGCAAGTGCCAGCCCCAGCATAAGTGCGAGAAGTAGGAGCCAAGGGAGGTAGCCCATGAAGCTGAAAGACAAGGTGGCGATCATCACCGGCGCCGCCTCCGGCATCGGCAAGGCGACAGCGCTCGTCTTCGGCCGCGAAGGCGCCAGGGTCATGTGTGCCGACATCAACGCTGACGGCGCCGAGAAGACGGCGCGCCAGATCGCGGACACCGGCGGCGAGGCGGCCTCAGTACGCGCCGACGTGGCCCAGGAGCCGGCTGTCCAGAACATGGTGTCGGAGACCGTCAGCCGCTGGGGAAGGCTGGACGTCCTCTACAACAACGCGGGCATCGGCATCGGGCTGCCCGTGACCCAGCTGCCGGTCGAGGAGTGGGACCGGCTCATCGATATCAACCTGCGGGGCGTCTTCCTGGGCTGCAAGCACGCCATCCCGGAGATGCTCAAGAACGGCGGCGGCGCCATCGTCAACACGGCCTCCGACGCGGGGCTGCGAGGTTCGGCCTTCCTCTCCGCTTACTGCGCGTCCAAGGGCGGGGTCGTCCTGCTGACAAAGGCGCTGGCCGTGGAGTGGGCGGCGCATGGAATCCGCGTCAACTGCGTCTGCCCGGGAGTCATCCAGACGCCCATCCTGGACCCGTTCGTGCAGCAGGCGCAGATGACCGGCGACACACCCGAGGCGGTCTGGGAGAGGCTGGCGGCGATGCACCCCATCGGCCGCGTGGGCCAGCCGGACGAGGTGGGGAGAGCCGTGGCCTTCCTTGCCTCAGACGAGGCGTCGTTCATCACCGGCGTGGCCCTGCCCGTGGACGGCGGGCTGGACGCGGGCATAGCGCCGCCGCGGCGCTCGCCTCTGGGCGTGGAGGGCTGAAGCGAACTGCTAACGGTGGGAAAGACCCCTTAGCTTAGCGCGCGCTTGACAGCGTGAAGATGGCCATGATAGAAAGACTGACTAGTCGGTATGTCAGAGAAAGGACCGGCGGGCCATGAAGTTCGGACTTATATACGAGCTGCAGCAACAGAAGCCCTGGGTCGAGAACCAGGAGCACAAGACCTACCATGACGCCCTGGACCAGATAGAGCTGGCGGACAAGGTGGGGTTCCACTACGCCTGGGCGGTGGAGCACCACTTCCTGGTGGAGTACTCCCACTCCTCGGCGCCGGAGGTGTTCCTGGCCGCCGCCAGCCAGCGCACTAAGAACATCCGCCTGGGCCAGGGCGTGGCGCTCCTTCCCTACCCCTTCAACCACCCCGTACGCGTCGCCGAGCGGGCGGCGGCGTTGGACATCGTCTCCAACGGCCGCTTCGATCTGGGGACCGGCCGCTCGATCACGGAGCAGGAGCTGGGCGGCTTCGGCATCGACCCGGCGGACTCGCGCCCCATGTGGGAAGAGGCGATCCAGATGATCCCCAAAATGTGGACCAGCGAGTCGTTCTCCTGGGAAGGCGAATACTTTGTGGTGCCGCCCCGCAACGTCCTGCCCAAGCCGATCCAGAAGCCGCACCCGCCGATGTGGATGGCCTGCACCCAGCCGGAGAGCTTTCGCATCGCCGGCTCCAAGGGGCTGGGCGCCCTCTCCTTCGGCTTCATCGCGCCGGGCGTCCTGGAGGCATCGCTGTCCATCTACAATGAGGCGATTAAGGACGCGCAGCCGGTGGGCGAGTTCGTGAACAAGCAGTTCGCGGCCACATCCTTCGCCTCCGTGGCCCCCACCGACGAGGAGGCGCTGGAGTTCGGGAGGCCGGCGGCGGAGTTCTTCCAGCAGTCGCTAGGCATCCTGTTCGTGCCCTGGGCCAAGAAGACGGACGCGCCGCCTTCCTACCAGTACTACGTCAGCATGGCCCAGATGGTAGAAGAGCGCCTCAAACAGTCGGACGGTCGGGAGTTCGAGGACGCCTGGGAGTCCGGGGCCGTTTGTATCGGCAGCCCGGAGCGCTGCCGCGGCGTCGTCCAGAAGTACGTGGACGCCGGCGTGGACCAGCTAATCCTGATGGTGCAGGTTGGTCGTATACCCCACGAGAAGGTTATGCAGACGATCCGCCTGTTCGGCGAGGAGATCATACCGGCGTTCAAATAGGGAGGTTGGAAATTGGAGGTTAGAGTCCAACATCCACTCTCCAACCTCTAGCCTTCCAGAAGACGACATAACCCCCCACCCCCTTTGGGTCCGCCTAAGGCGGACAAGCTAGAGCGGCGGGCCGGTACACCCTCCGGCCCGCCGCGCGCTTTTGGAACGCACGAACCGGGTCTATCGCTGTTGCGCCAAGCAGCGACCATCCTTACAATCGTGTAAGGATTGCAATTCTTACAGCGAAGTCTCCCATGAGCAAGACGAAGGTCACCAGCAAGGGACAGGTCACCATCCCCAAGGATGTCCGAGAACGCCTGGGCCTGCGGCCGGGCGACGAGATCGAGTTTGTCGAAGAGAACGGCGACTTTCGGCTGCGCAAGCGCGCCGTGAAGCCGCCGTTCGAGAAGTGGCGCGGCTACGCCAAGCATCTCGCGGGCATGGACCCGGATGAGTTGGTAGAACAGATGCGCGGCGAATGATCACGGCGGTTGATACCAATGTCTTGCTCGACATCCTGATGCCGGGTGCTCGCCATCGGGAGGCTTCCGGGCGAGCTTTGAGCCGCGCCCAGGAGGAGGGCGCAGTCATTATCTGTGAACCAGTCTGTGCGGAACTGGCCGTAGCGTTTCCGGAGCAGGAGCGGTTGCCGGATTTTCTGACGGACGCCCGCGTGAGGCTGCAGCCATCAAGCTGGCGAACGCTGTACCGGGCCGGCCACGCCTGGGCGGCGTACCTGCGACGGCGCGGGCGGCTCGTTTGCCCGCAGTGCGGAGCCGAGCAAGAGGCCCGTTGCGCCCAGTGCGGTGCGAGCGTTGGTCGCAGGCAGCATATCGTCGCCGATTTCATCATCGGGGCTCACGCTCTCGAGCACGCAGACCGGCTCCTTACGCGCGACCGGGGCTACTACGGCACCTACTTCCCGGAGCTGACGCTGGGGTAAGTCTCAGACCCCCTTCCCACAAAATCCCGCCGTAAATTAACATAAGGGCGCTCCCACCCTCGGGTCGCCGCTGGCTATAATAGGGCCGTTCGCAGCCCAGCTTTCCGGCTAAAATGTTTACGCATCTAAGCGTTTCGCGCGAGACAAGAGACACGAGACAGGAAACACGCCTACCTCTGTTCACTGTCCCCTATCCACTCTCCACTCCCTGATGTTCGCCCACCTGCACCTTCACACGGAGTACTCCCTTCTGGACGGCCTATCGCGCATTCCGGCGCTCATGGACCGCGCCCAGGAGCTGGGGCAGGAGGCGATCGCCCTCACGGACCACGGCGTCCTCTACGGCGCCATCCAGTTCTACAAGGAGGCGAAGGCCCGCGGCATAAAACCCATCATCGGCATCGAGGCCTACATCGCCCAGAGTTCCCGCCACTCGCGCGAGCCCCAGGAGAAGAAGCCGTACCACATGACGCTGCTGGCCAAGAACGAGGCCGGCTACCGCAACCTGCTGTTGCTGGTGACCAAGGCGCACCTGGAGGGGTACTACTATAAGCCGCGCATGGACAGGGAGCTGCTGGAGGAGCACCACGAGGGGATCATCGCTCTCTCCGGCTGCGCCACGAGCGAGATCTCGCGCTTGCTGATGGACGGCCGCCTGGAGGACGCCGCGAAGGAGGCTCGTTACTACCGCGACGTCTTCGGCGACCCGGACGGGCACGGCTTCTATATCGAGCTGCAGGAGCACGGCATCACCGAGCACGAGCCGCTGAACGTCAAGCTGCTGCAGCTGGCGCAAGAGACGGGGATCCCCGTGGTCGCCACCAACGACGTGCACTACGTGAGACGGGAGGACGCGCCCTTCCAGGACGTACTCCTCTGCATCGGCACCAACTCCACAGTGCAAGACGAGAACCGGCTGAAGATGGCGGGGGAGTTCGGCTGCTACTACCTCAAGTCCGAGGAGGAGATGCGACAGCTGTTCCCGGAGCTGCCGGAGGCGATCGATAACAGCTGGCGCATCGCCGAAATGTGCGACCTGACACTGGAGTTCGGGCGGCTGCGGCTGCCCAAGGCCGAGGCGCCGCCGGGCGTCTCGCCCGAAGAGCACCTGGCGCGGCTTTGCCGGGAAGGGCTGGCGCAGCGCTACGCAAATGAGCCCGAGGAGGCGACTCGCCGCCTGGAGTACGAGCTCGAGGTCGTGCGCCAGACGGGGTTCACGGACTACATCCTGGTGGTCTACGACTTCGCTCAGTACGCGCGCCAGCAGGGCATCCTGATGGCCGTTCGAGGCTCGGCCGCGGCGTCGATCATCCTCTACTGCCTGGGCGTCACGGACATCGATCCGTTGAAGCACCGGCTGGTGTTCGAGCGCTTTCTGAACGTGGAGCGGCGGGAGATGCCGGACGTGGACCTGGACTTCGCCGAGGACCGGCGCGACGAGATGATCCGCTACGCCGCCCAGAAGTACGGCCACGACCGCGTGGCGCAGATCATCACCTTCGGCACGCTGGGCGCCAAGGCCTCCATCCGCGACGTCGGTCGCGCCCTGGGCATGAGCTACGCGGACGTGGACCGGGTAGCGCGCCAGGTGCCTACGATGCCGCCTTCCTTCGGCGTCATGACCATCGAGAAGGCGCTGCAAGAGGGCGCCGACCTGCGCAACTCATACGAGGCGGACTCCCAGATCGCCAAGCTGATCGACACCGCGCGTGAGCTGGAGGGCGTGGCCCGCCACGCCAGCACGCACGCCGCCGGCGTCGTTATCGCGCCGGAACCGCTGGTCAACTGCCTGCCCCTGCAGCGGCCGTCCTCCGGCGACCCCAACGCCCTGCCCACGACCCAGTTCGGGATGTGGGACGTGGCGGAACTGGGGCTGCTGAAGATGGACTTCCTGGGCCTCACCAACCTCACGATCCTGGGCACCGCCCGCGACGTGATCAACCGGGTGCGCGGCGCAGAGGTGGACCTCTCCCACTTGCCGGAGGACGACGCTAAGACGTACGAGATGCTGGCCCAGGGCGAGACGTTCGGGGTGTTCCAGCTGGAGTCCGGCGGCATGCGCCGTTACGTCCAGGAGCTGAAGCCGACATCGATCGGGGACCTGGCGGCGATGGTGGCGCTGTACCGCCCCGGACCCATGCAGCACATCCCCACCTACATCCGCGCCAAGCACGGCGAGGCGGAGATCGTCTACCCGCACGATGACCTGGCGGAGATCCTGGACGAGACCTACGGCGTCATCGTCTACCAGGACCAGGTGCTGCTCATTGCCCAGAAGTTCTCGGGATACTCCCTGGGCCAGGCGGACGTCATGCGCAAGGCGATGGGCAAGAAGGTGCGCTCCATCATGAAGGCGGAGGAGCAGCGCTTCATCAAGGGCGCCCTCGATAACGGTTACACGAACGATCTTGCCCAGGAGATATACAACCTGATAGAGCCGTTCGCCGGTTACGCCTTCAACAAGGCCCACGCCGTCTCCTACGGTACCATCGCCTACCAGACGGCGTACCTGAAGGCGAACTACCCCGAGGAGTACATGACCGCCGTCCTGATGATGGCCGGCGGCCAGCAGCGCGTGGCCGAGGGCTACGCCGAGTGCGTGCGATTGGGGATCGCCGTCCTGCCGCCGGACGTGAACCGCAGCGCCGCCAACTTCTCGCTGGAGGAGACCGGCGGAGGCGGAGACGGCCGCCGGGCGATTCGTTTCGGGCTATCCTGCGTGAAGAACGCCGGCGAAGCGATGGCCGAGGGGATCATCGAGGCGCGCAAGGCCGGAGGCCCCTTCGCCAGCGCCCACGAGCTATTCGAGCGCGTCAGCGTCCGATACCTCAACAAGCGCGCCCTGGAGAGCCTGGTGAAGGCGGGAGCGTTCGATTCGCTGGCGGAGCGGGCCGCCCTGCTGGCCAACCTGGACAGGCTCATCGCATACACACAGCGAGTCCAGAAGCAGCGGGAGTCCGGGCAGACGTCGCTCTTCGATCTGATGGGCGCGCAGGGGCAGCCGCCGGCCGGCCCATCGTTGGAGTCCGCGCGGGAGGCGCCCCAGCAAGAGAAGCTGGCCTGGGAGAAGGAGCTGCTGGGGATATACCTTTCGGAGCACCCGTTTGCGCAGGCGGCGGAGGAGCTGCGCTCGCACCTGAGCTGCGGCATCGTGGAAGTGAACGGGGAGCTGTCGGGCCGCGATCTGATATTGGGCGGGATCATCACTGGCACGCGTACGTTGAGCACTCGGGACGGTCGGGCGTTCCTGGCGGCCGAGATCGAGGATCTGACCGGCAGCCTGGAGGTGACCGTCTGGCCGGAGACGTACGAGCAGACGCGCGACGTCTGGCGGACAGGCAACGTCATCGTGGCCAGCGTCAAGGTGAAGGCCCGCGACGAGCGCCTGCAGGTGTCGGTGCAGAAGGTCGTCGTCTACGGGGAAGAGCCGTTCGACCCGGCGATGCTTGCCGTGGACAGCAACGGCAATGGTTACCGCCGCTCGGACGGGCGCCCGTCGGGTCGTAACGGCGGAAACGGCAACGGGCCGCCCCGAAATGGGGAAGCGCAGATGCGCGACGCCTCGACGGCCCCCACGGCAGCAGCCTCATCGCAGTTGCGGATCGTCCTGGACGAGACGGACGACCCTGACGGCGACCACGAGCGGCTGCAAGCGCTGGTTGACGCCCTGCGCGACTACTCCGGCGGCGAAGAGGTGCGTCTCTCCATCCGCCAGCGGGACGGCGATGAGATCGAGATGCAGTTGCCACGGGCGCGCTACTGCCCGGAGCTGACCCAGCGCCTGGGGGAGATCGTCGGCCCCTGGGGGACGGTCGGGGCTTGACCATCGTCGGCCCTAGTCATTAATCGCAGCGGGATCTGCTTAATCAGGGGCGCATGCCAAGACATATTTAAGGATGACTTACTTGCGGTAATCCTTGATTAAGCGAATGGGCGTATGTTTAAATAAACGGGAGCGATGACACAGTTGCAAGTAAACACTCGATCTGGAAGATATATACGGCAACCAAGGGGTTATTCCGCCTTCTTGCCCAATCCTCTGCCTCCGGATCCGCCCTTAGTGTTTGACGATGAGCTTATCAGTTGTCTGTCCGCTGCCGACCGGGCTGTCGGTCGATTAGACGGTGTAACTGAGGTTCTACCCAACCCCGACCTCTTCGTCGCGATGTACGTGCGCCGAGAGGCCGTGCTGAGCTCCCAAATCGAAGGCACTCAGGCCTCGTTAGTAGACCTATTGGAATACGAGGCTGAGAGCGCGAGAAGGGGCCTTCCAAGTGACGTTACGGAAGTCGTCAATCACGTGCGCGCGATGAACTACGGCCTCGGGT
>JBGPMY010000044.1:0-10114 GCA_041487235.1 Dehalococcoidia bacterium | reverse complement strand
TCGGGGTCTGAAGACCCCGACCTACATTCTCGGCAGCCTACATCGCGTCGAGTCGCGTCTTGATCTCTTGCTTGATCTGCCGCACGCGCTTCATCTCCGGGTAGACGCCGCCCTCAGCCTTGCGGTCGAACAGCTTCTCGCCACCGGCGTAGACCTCGAGGCGGCCGCCGCCGACGGGGATCAGGGTGACAGGCGCGTCCTCACCGAAGTCGTGCCAGATCTCGGTCGCCATCCAGGCGGCCAGGGGCAGGTAGCCTCACTCCACGCAGTACTTGATCTCGATGGTCAGCTTGCCGGGGTAGCGGTCATCCATTCTGTTCTCCAGTCACGAGAGCGGGGCAGCCCAGATCAGTCGATCCCGAGGTCAGCCTTGGCCTCGTCGGTCATCATATCCGGGTTCCAGGGTGGATCGAAGGTGAACTCGATGTCCACGTCCTTGACGCCCGGGATCAGTCCCACGCTCTCCTGGATCTGCTCGGTGATCATAGGTCCGATGGGGCAAGCCGGGGTCGTCAGCGTCATCATGATTTGGACGCTGCCGTTGCTGACGGTGATGTCGTAGACGAGACCGAGATCATAGATGTTGTAATGCAGTTCCGGGTCATAGACCTCGCGCAGGCCCTCAATCACCACTTCTTCGGTTACCATTGGCGTTCCTTTCACAGTGTTTACTGCTGTAACTATTGTAGCCGATTTCCCGCCTCGTTGGTCAGCCGGCGACTGACTTTCAGGGTCCGGGCGCTTGACATTTCCGATCAGAGGCATAGAATATGGCTATCCGAACAGCGGCACGAGACTTTAGGTCCGCCGCTGGCCCAAGGGGGAGGGGTCAAACGGGGCGCCTAGTGGCGCCTCGTTTGCGTGTGTCCGTCAAACTACTCGGCGGTGAGGCCAGCCAGTTTTTCCAGAGCCTTCACCAGCGCTTGCGTGCCTTCGCTGCCCAGGCCGTCCGCCTGCAGCGCGGCGAAGAGCTGGTGGACCAGCGCCGTCCCGGGCAGCGGCGCGCGTCGCTCCAGCGCCGTGGCCAGCGCCAGGCGCAGGTCCTTCTGCTGGTGGTCCACCTTGAAGCCGGGTCGGAAATCGCGCTCCAGCATCTTGGGGCCCAGGTTGAGGACCGCCCAGGAGCTGGCGGCGCCCGCGCCCACGGCCTCCAGCATGCGCTGCGGCTCCACTCCGGCCTTGACGCACAGCACTAGCGCCTCGCACAGCGCCAGGTTGTTGAGGCCGACGATCACCTGGTTGCAGAGCTTGACGATCTGGCCGCTGCCGCTGTCGCCGCAGTAGACTAACTTTTTGCCCAGCGTCTCCAGGATGGGGTGGCAGCGCTCAAAGACGGCCTCTTTGCCGCCGACCATGATGGAGAGGGTGGCGTTAATCGCGCCCTGCTCGCCGGCGCTGACCGGCGCGTCCAGCATCTCGACGCCCGCTTCTCCGAGGCGCTCAGCGATGCTTCGTGTCACATCGGGCGAGATCGTCGACATATCGATGTGGACGAGGCCCGCGTGCGCCCCGGCGATGATGCCGCCGGCACCCAACGCCACCTGCTCCACGTCCGGCGAATCGCCCACCATCGTGATTACGACGTCGGAGCGCTCCGCCACTTGCCGCGGGTTCGCTGCCTCTGCTGCGCCTTCTCGGACTAGGGCCTCGATGCCGGGCCGGCTGCGGTTCCAGACCGTGAGTGGATAGCCGGCGCGGAGGAGGTTGCGGGCCATTGGCCGGCCCATGATGCCGAGGCCGATGAAACCGGTCCTGAGAGTTGTGGAAGAGCCGATGCGGTTGGTCATGTGTCTGCCTCCTGGACTTAGGGCCCCTTCCGTATAGGGAACAACATTTTGCCGTCGCTAATCAACAAAAGAAGCGCCACCGGCCCTTGATCTTCGTGAGTGATCTGAGTATCATGCAAACAAACGTTCGGCCAGTGAGGGTAATGGGCTAACACACGTGACCCGTATTCTACACTTCGCGGACCTGCACCTGGACCGCTCGTTCGCGGGGCTGGGTATGGCATCAAGCGAGGCCACCAAGCGCCGCGAGGAGTTGCGCGCGGCTCTACGTCGCATCGTGGACTTGGCCCTTGAGCTCAACGTGGACGCGGTGACCGTCGGCGGCGACCTGTACGAGCACGATCGAGTCACGTCTGATACGGGCAACTTCATCGGCGACCAGTTCAGCCGGCTGGCGCCGCGCCCGGTGCTGATCGCGCCGGGCAACCACGACCCTTACGTGCCGGATGGGCTTTACTGGCGGCTGCGCTGGCCCGACAACGTGCGCATCTTCGATTCGATGTCGTGGCAGCCCGTGCAGCTGGCCGGTTCCGTCACCGTCTGGGGCGTCGGCCACCGCGGTCCGGCGATCCGGGACAACCTGCTGCGCGACCTTCGGGTCGATGGTGCTCAGACCAACGTCGCTCTGTTTCACGGCTCCGATGTGACGTCTGTGCCGGAGGGGAAGTCTGCCCACTGTCCGTTTGAGAGAGAGGACGTGGCGCGCAGCGGCGCCGCGTTCGCGCTGCTGGGTCACTACCACGACATGCGCCTGTGGCCGGCGGACTCGCCCCGCTACGGCTATCCGGGCAGCCCGGAGCCGCTGGACTTCAGTGAGGAAGGCCCGCACCACGTTCTGTTGCTGACCGCCGGGGAGGGCGGTGTCGCAGTGGCGCCGCTGCAAATTAACGAGGTGACGTACCAGACCAAGGTCATCGACGTGGGTGGCATCTCCAGTTCAGATGGCGTGCGCGAGGCGATCAGGAACCTGGCCGGGGAAGACGGGCCGTCGCCGCTCGTCACTCGGGTGGTACTGAGCGGCCAGTCTGAGGTAGAGCTCGATCTGGATAAGGACGCCCTCCTGAGAGCCTCAGCTGACTACTTTCGCTACCTGGATATCGTCAACCGCACCGAGCCCGCCTTCGACTTCGAACAGATTCGCGAGGAATCGACGACGCGGGGCGCGTTCGTGAGGATGCTCCAGAAGCGGCTGGCAGACGCGAATGAGGCGGAACGTGGAGTGCTGGAAGACGCACTGCGCTACGGGCTGCAGGCTTTTGCCGGGCAGGGGATCCGCAGACGGTGAGGATCACGCGCATCGATGTTCAGGCGTTCGGCTGCCTGAGCGACTTCCAGGAAGAGATAGCGCCCGGGCTGCACATCTTCCACGGCCCCAACGAAGCCGGGAAATCGACCCTTCAGCAGGCGATGCTGGCGCTCTTGTACAGCTTCTACGAAAGCGACCGGGCCCGGAGCAGCGAATCCCGTTCCAGAGAGCGCTTGATTCCCTGGAATGATGGCAGATACGCCGCCCAGCTGGAATACGAGCTACAGGACGGCCACGCCTACAGGGTGGCGCGGGACTTTAGCAGTACCGACGTACCAACGACGCTGTGGGACGTTGTCACCGGCAGGGACGTTACCGATGATTTCGGCCGGGGGCGGCACAACGTGCCCTTCATGCGACGGCAGCTGGGGATGACCAAGCGCGTCTTCGAGGCCTGCGCCTTCGTCTCACAGGGCGAGCTGTTCGACATCGCGGGAGAGGCGCGGGTGAGGCCGCAGGAGATCGGCGACACGATAGTCAGCCTTGCCGACACGGCGCGTCGTGATGTCTCCGCGCAGTCCGCTATCGACCGGCTGGCGCGCGTCTTTAGAGAGCAGGTGGGCGGGCCGCAGGCCAGAGCGGCGCCCGTGCCGGTTGCCCGTGGCCATCTGGCGGAGGCGAGGCGTGAGCTTGAGGGCGTACAGTCCGTGCAGGAGGAGGTGCGCAGCGACGCCTCTGCCCTGGAGACTACCATGCGAGACGCCGAAGCGCTGCGCGAGGCGATCTCGCGCAGCCGATATCTCCTCTATCAGGCGGAGATCACGGAGCTGAATGGTGGCTTGCAGCGCCTTCGCGAGCTCGCCGAGCGAGCGGCCGACCTGCAGCGCGTGATCGAAGAGCACGCTCCCTTCGCCGGGTTTCCGGCAGAGGATCGCGACGGCGTAGTCCAGACCTGGGGCGCCATCCGCGACCTGCGCGAGCGGGTCGACGCTGGGCAGGCGGAGGTGGAAAAGCATCAGCGGCGGCTGGCGGAGCTGGCGCAGCGGCGCACCTCTCTGGCGCGAAGGCAGCGGGAGCTGAGCCATCTGCGTGAATACCCCGGCGAGAAGAAGCCCACCGTTGACCGCCTCCTCATCTCATGGCGTAGCGTGGCTGCGGTGGACCGGGAGGCGCAGGCGCGTCTCGCCGCAGCGCTGTCGAAGGCCGAAGGGCTGCTGGAAGAGCATGACCAGCTGCACTCGGACGTGGGGCGCCTCACGGCGGCGGACCTGGCGCTGCTGACGGAACGGCTGCGCGACCCGCACGCAGCACAGAGGCCCACGATTGCTGGCCTCTTGCTGGCGGCCGCGGGCCGGGCGTGGCGCATGATCGTCGCCGCCGGCCGCTGGGCCCTGAGGAAGCTGGTCAGAAGCCCTGAGCCCGAACCGGCTCAGCAGGCGGAGGCCTCGACCGAGTCAGAGGGCGCCGATTTTGGGTCCCTCACATCTCAGGAGGTAGCGGTCCTGCTTCACCGCCACAGGCGGTATCTGGAGATCTCCCCGGCGGTCCAGAAGTACCACGAGGAGCGCGACGCGGCGGGGCGCAGCCGGTCTGCGCTGGATGACTCGGCGCGGCAGCTGGCCGAGGCGCTGCGGGGTCTGGTGGATGACCTATCCGACCTTGAAATTGCGCATGCCGTCTTCTCGGAGCGGGCCGCGGGGCGCAGTGAGCTGGAAGCCGTGACCGACCAGCTGCAATCGATCGAAAGCGAATCAGCCTCAGTTGAGGAGTCGGTCAACCAGTTCAAAGCAGACCAGGCGCGTCTCGGGAGGTTGGAGGCCCAACTCGGACAGCAGCTGGAGACGGCGGTCGGCCGCCAGGGATCGTTGGAAGAGCTTGTGGCTTCGTTCGAACAAGGCTGCCGAGGGCGACAGGCGTTGGAGAACGCGAAGCGGGAGCTGCGCGAGGCAGACGAAAGAACGGGCATGGTCCTGGGCGGTAAGTCCCCGACTGAACTCGAGGAGCTAATCAAGCGGCGCGAGGCGGAGGTTGCGGATCTGCTGAGCGAGAGCCCCTCGCTGGCTGGGGCCCGCACGAGCGACAGCCGGGAGGCGCTCAAGGAGGCGCTCTCGCGGCAGGCCGCCGAGCTTCAGCAGCTGCAGCTTCGCATTCGCGGGTTGCGCACGGCAATCGAGACGAGGCTCACGGGGCTGCGACCAAGAGCTGAGATAGAGGAAGAGATAGAGCGCCTGGAGCGGGACGTGGCGGACCTGGGAAAGTTCGGGCAGGCGCTGAACATCGCGATTGAAGTGGTTACGCAGGCCATGACGGAGGCGCACCGAGATTTCGCACCCAGTGTGGGGCGCTTCCTCGGCGCCGGCTTGGAGCGCATCACCGGCGGCAGGTATCAGAAGGCTTTGCTTGATCCGGCTACCCTGCGGGTGACGACGGAGGTGCCGGAGACCGGGCGTCTGCAGGAGGTGGAAACGCTGAGTCGCGGCACTCGCGCGGCGGCCTACCTGCTGCTTCGAGTGGGGCTGGCCCAGCACATGAGCGCCATGTCCGAACCCGTCCCCTTGCTCCTGGACGACCCGCTGGTGGACCTTGACGATCTGAGAGTGGAGCAGTTCCTGGAGCTGTTGAGCGAGATATCCGAGGAGATCCAGGTCCTGTTGTTCACCAAGGACGAGAGGACGAGGGTCTGGTTTGAGCGCCAGTGCGCCGGGGACCCGACGCATAAGCTGTCTGTGTTGCCTTCGCGTGCGCTCGCCGAGCCTGTCGGCTCGGCTCTGTCGGTGCGGCTGATGGGCTGAACGCGGCGGGCGTTGCCGGTCAGAACGCCGGTATGCCCAGCAGCTCGCGGCCCAGGATCAGCTTCTGGATCTGCGTAGTCCCCTCGTACAGACTGAGGCCGATGGCGTCCCGCAGGAGGCCTTCGACCGGGTACTCGCCGAGATAGCCGACGCCCCCGTGCAGGGCGATGGCGTTGCGGGCCGCGCGAACCGCCGCCTCTGTGGCGAACTGCTTGGCCATCACGACGTTCTTGGTGGCCGGCGCTCCATCGTCGCGAAGGCGGGCTGCCTCCAGTGTCAGCAGGCGGGCGGCCTCGT
Organism: Dehalococcoidia bacterium; assembly: GCA_041487235.1. Lineage (GTDB taxonomy): Bacteria > Chloroflexota > Dehalococcoidia > SM23-28-2 > RBG-16-64-32 > JBGPMY01. The sequence continues at coordinate 3,992 of JBGPMY010000044.1, read as the reverse complement.
AGTCCGTGGCCATATCGGCCACTATCTCCTGCACCAACTGGTGTCCGGCTATTGGCTTGCCCCACTGCTGGCGCTGGGCGGCGTAGGCGATGCAGGCGTCCAGGCAGGTTTGGATGATGCCCACGGCGCAGGCGGCGGTGGACACGCGACCGCTCTCCAGCGACGTCTGGGCGATCTTGAAGCCGTCGCCGGCGCGCCCCAGCAGCCGGTCGCCCTCTACCTGGACGCCATCGAAGAACAGCGCCGCGGTATTGGAGGCGTGCAGGCCCAGCTTCTCGGCGATTACCTGTCTCTCCAGGCCCGGCGAATCGCCGTTGACCATGAAGGCGGCCAGCCCTTTGTGTCGCGAACCCGGGTCTGTCTGCGCGAACACGACGATGAGATCTGCGATCGATCCGTTGGAGATCCAGAACTTGCTGCCGTTGAGGACCCAGCCGTCCCCGTTGCGCTGCGCGGTCAGTTCCAGCGCCGCCGGGTCCGACCCGACGTTCGGTTCGGAGAGGGCGAAGGCGCCGACCTTGCGCGCGCCCAGCAGCTCTGGGAGGTAGCGCCGCCGCTGCTCTTCCGTGCCGAAGGTGAGGACGGCGGTGCTGACCAGCGACAGCTGAACCGTGAGCGCGGCGGTAAACACGGAGGGGCTGGCGCCTCCGATCGCCTGGCAGACCAGAGCGTAGGAGACGTTATCGATGCCCCCGCCGCCGTACTCCTCCGGAAACGGCCCGCCCAGCAGGCCGGCCTTCGCCATCTTGCGCATCACATCGATCGGGAAGCGCTCGTCGTCGCGCCGTTCCCGCACGAAGGGCTTGATCTCGCGCTCGGCGAAGCGCCTGGCGGTGTTGAAGATCATCTGCTGCGGTTCTGTCAGTCGCATCTCGTCGCTCCGGGCTGGGCGCGTCGCGCTTTGGTGTCAGACGGTCACCAGTTTAGCATCCCCGTCATCGACTGAGCCTGGTATACTGCGAGCATCCGCTCTGGTACATAACATCGCTAGAAGGAGGCTCATCTTGTCCACGTTGGAATACCGCACGCTGGGTCGTTCCGGCCTCAAGGTCTCGCCGCTATGCCTCGGCGCCATGAACTTCGGCAACGACACGTTCGGCTGCGACGAAGGGACGTCCCTGGATATCATCGCCGCTTACCTGGACGCCGGCCACAACTTCATCGATACGGCGAACGTCTACTCCGGCACGAAATCGGAGGTCGCCGTCGGCAAGGCGGTGAAGGGACGAAGGGACAGCGTCGTGATAGCGACGAAAGCCGCCGGCCCGCTGGGGCCCGGCCCCTTCGAGAGTGGCACCAGCCGCAAGGCGTTAATGAAGGCCGTCGAGGACAGCCTGCGCCGGCTGGACAGCGACTACATCGACCTCTACCAGATGCACCGCTACGATCTCGATACGCCGCTGGAGGAGACCCTCAGCACGCTGAACGACCTGGTGCGCCAGGGGAAGGCGCGCTACATCGGTGTCTCCAACTGGAGCGCGTCCCAGATCGCGGAGGCGGCGCGCGTTACCGAATCCCGCGGCTGGGAGCCGCTGATCAGCCTGCAGCCGCAGTACAGCATCCTGGCGCGGGACATCGAGGTGGAGATCGTGCCCGTCTGCCAGAAGTTTGGGCTGGGGATCATCTCCTGGAGTCCCCTGGGCGGCGGCATGCTCACGGGCAAGTACGGGCGGGGCGAGGAGCCGCCCAGGGACACGCGTTTCGGCGCGCCCGGGCCGTTCCAGGAGATCTGGCGGCGGCGCGCCCTGCGGGACCGGAACTACGACATCGTCGACATCGTTGTGGATGAGGCGGCGAAGCTGGGCACGACGCCCGTGGCGCTGAGCCTGGCTTGGAACCTGAGGCGGCCGGGCGTCGTGGCGCCCATCATCGGGCCCAAGAGCGTGGCGCAACTGGAAGAGAACCTGGCGTCGCTACACGTGGAGTTGCCAGAACAGACCGTACAGCGCATCAACGAAGCGAGCGAGCCGCGGGTCCCTTACCCGCACGACTTTGCCCGCATGATCCGCCCGGCGCCGGCGCGCGTGAGCGGGCCATAGTGCGGAAGATGGAGCGATGACGCTCGCAGCCGAGGAGCGGGAGCGCAGGATCGAGCGGTACGCGACTGGGCCGGCGCGGCTTCGCGCGGCGCTGGCCGCCGTGCCCGGGGAAGCGCTCAAGTGGCGTCCGGCGCCGGGAGAGTTCTCCGTGCACGAGATTATCTGCCACTGCGCCGACTCTGAGACCAACGCGGGGGCGCGCATACGGTATCTGCTGGCGGAGAAGGAGCCGCTGATCGTCGGGTACGATCCCGACGTTTGGGCCAGACGGTTCGACTACCACAGCCATCCCATCGAGGCGGCGCTGGCCACTGTGGAGGCCGTCCGCGCCAACGCCGTCCCTCTCCTGCGGCGGCTCCCGGAGAACGCGTGGAGCGTCGCGGGCACGCACACGGAGTCCGGCCGCTACACCGGCGAGGACTGGCTCACGATCTACAGCGAGCACGTAGAAGAGCATATCGGGCAGATCGAGCGCGCCGCCGCCGCGTGGCAGGCGGCCGGGCGGCCCGCCTAAGCTGACCTTCCGGAGCAAGCGGCGGGACCTGCTCGCCGCTTGACATCTGCCTGATCGCCGTCCGCCATCGTCCATGACAATCGCCGGCTTGATGGGGTAGCGCCCGCAGCTGCAGGGTGGACGAGATGTGAGATACTGACACCATGGAACTGCGGATGCAATACGCCACCACGGCGGACGGCGTGCGGATAGCGTACGGCACGGCCGGCAAGGGCTCCTGGCTGGTACGGGCACCGAGCATTCCCTTCTCCCACACTCAGATGGAGTGGGGTCAGGGCAGCGACTTCTTTGACCGGCTGGCCGAGAACTGGAGGGTCGTGCAGTTCGATCCCAGGGGCACGGGTCTGTCAGCCCGCAGTGTGAACGATTTCTCGCTCGAGGCCCGGCTTCTGGATCTCGAGGCGGTGGTGGACCGCCTGGGTCTGGAGACGTTCGCCCTGCAAGCGGTGGGATGGAGCGGCCCGATAGCGGTCACGTATGCGGTGAGACATCCGGAACGCGTCACTCACCTCATCCTCGATGACTCGTCGGCGAGGACTCAGGACTTCATGGACGTGCCGCAGATCCGGGCCCTTGAACACCTGACCGATGATTGGGACACCTTTCTGGAACACCTGGTGTTCACTTCTTATGGGCTCGGGCGGGAGCAGGCCGGCCCGCACATCGGGTATCTGCGCGCCTGCGTGACGCAGGAGGTGGCGCAGCGAATCTTCGACGCCGTGCGCCAGGACGACGTCAGTGACCTGCTGCCACAAGTAACCACGCCCACCCTGGTAGTCCAGCACGGGGGCATGTCCAAACAACAGGTGGAAACGGCCAAGGACCTGGCGGCTCGCATTGCCGACGCACGCCTGGTGGTGCTGGAAGGTCTGATGCGCGACGACACGGAGCAGATAGTGCGAGCGATCGGGGAACTGATGGGCAGGACATTGGCAGTCAGGCCCGAACCTCTGGTCACGACACGAGCGGCGGAGTCCTCCGTCCACACAATCCTGTTCACGGATGTGGTTGGGCACACATCAATGATGCGCCGACTAGGGGACCGGGCTGGACGCGAGGTGCTGCGAGAGCACGAGGAGTTGACGCGGGAAGTTCTCAAGCGGCACGGCGGCGCGGAGGTGAAGACGATGGGAGACGGTTTCATGGCGTCCTTCTCATCGGTGACAGGTGCGGTGGAGTGCGCGATCGCCCTGCAACGCGCCTTCGCAGACCACAACGCCTCCACGCCGGAACCGATCGTCATCCGCGTCGGCTTGAACGCGGGGGAGCCCATCGAAGAAGGAGGGGACTTCTTCGGGACCACCGTGATCATGGCGGCGCGCATAGCGGCGCAGGCCGGTGGCGGCGAGATTCTGGCGTCGGACGTCGTACGCGGGCTATGCTCGGGGAAAGGTTTCTTGTTCGCGGACCGGGGGGAGCACGTGATGCGGGATTCGAGG